>JAGOEY010000170.1 GCA_017997515.1 Burkholderiaceae bacterium
CATGAATATTGTGATCCTCGATGACTACCAGGATGCGGTGCGCAAATTAAGCTGTGCGGCCCGGCTGGACCCTTACTCCGCCAAGGTGTACACCAACACCGTCAAGGGGCTGGGCCAGCTCTCCGTGCGGCTCAAAGACGCCGACGTCATCGTGTTGATCCGCGAGCGCACCCAGCTCAACCGCCAGCTGATCGAAAAACTGCCCCGTCTCAAGCTCATCTCCCAGACCGGCAAGGTCGGCGGCCATGTCGACGTCACGGCATGCACCGAGCGTGGTATTGCTGTTGCAGAAGGGGTTGGCTCCCCGGTCGCCCCTGCAGAGCTGACCTGGGCACTCATCATGGCCGCCATGCGCCGCCTGCCCCAGTACATCGCCAACCTCAAACACGGGGCCTGGCAGCAGTCCGGGCTCAAGTCCGCTTCCATGCCAGCCAACTTTGGGCTGGGCAGTGTGCTGCGCGGCAAAACCCTGGGAATCTGGGGTTACGGCAAGATCGGCCACCTTCTCGCCGACTACGGGCGTGCATTTGGCATGAACATCCGTATCTGGGGCAGCGAAGCATCACGCGCCCGGGCGCTGGCTGACGGCCTGCCCACGGCCTCCAGCCGCGAAGATTTTTTTGCGGAATGCGACATCATTTCGCTGCAGTTGCGCCTGACAGACACCACCCGGGGCATCGTCACCCTGGAAGACCTGTCACGCATGAAACCCACCTCCCTGCTGGTGAACACTTCACGCGCCGAACTCATCGAGCCCGACGCCCTGATTGCGGGGCTTAACCGGGGCCGCCCGGGCATGGCCGCGGTGGATGTGTTCGAGGCCGAGCCCACGCTGCAAGGCCATGCCCTGCTGCGGCTGGAGAATTGCATCTGCACGCCCCACATCGGTTATGTGGAGCAGGACAGCTACGAGATGTACTTTGGTGCGGCGTTTGACAACGTCATCAACTACATCCGTGGCACACCCACCAACATCGTCAACCCCGGCGCATTGCAGGTTCGCCGCTAAGCGCGCAACGCTGCCCCCACTTAACCGACCATGTCTACTGCCCCGGAGCAGGTATTGCCACGCTCCCTGTGGGCGTTGCTGTTTGGCAACTTTGTGATCGGCACCGGCATCATGGTGGTGCCCGGCACACTCAATGACATCAGCCAGTCACTCGGCATCTCCATTGCTTCAGCGGGACAACTGATTTCCGCCTCTGCGCTTTTGGTTTGCCTCGGTGCCCCCATTTTTGCCACCCTGATCGGCAACTGGGACCGCAGGCGCCTGCTGACGCTGTGTATGGTCTGGTACGGCGTGTTGCTGACCCTGTGCGCCACCATGCCCAGTTTTGCAACCCTGCTGCCACTGCGGGTGCTGGCCGTCATACCCGCTGCCATCTTCACCCCCCAGGCTGCGGCCTGCGTGGGCTTGCTGGTCACACCCGCACAGCGCGGGCGTGCCATCACGCTCGTGTTTCTGGGCTGGTCGGTGGCCTCCGTGCTGGGCATGCCATTGGCCTCATTGATCGGCGGCACGCTGGGCTGGCGGGCGGCTTTTGTGCTCATTGGCCTGCTGGCTTTTGCCAGTGCTTTGTGGGTATGGCGCGCCATGCCCAATGGCATCACACCGCCAGCCTTGTCGCGCGAAAGCTGGGCTGCTACGTTCCGTTCCAAGGCATTGATGCTGAGTATTGCGGTCACCGTGCTGTATTCGGCAGGCCAGTTTGTGCTGTTTGCCTACTTTGCGCCGTACTTCAAAATGACCTTGAAGGTCACCCCCACACAACTGAGCTTGTTGTTCGCCTGGTTTGGCGCGTTCGGGTTCATTGGCAACATGCTGGCATCCCGTTACATCGACCGCATGGGCCCGGCGCGAACCGTGCTGGTGTGTGTGGGCAGCATGGCGCTCAGCCTGCTGGTGTGGCCTTTGGGCACCAGCGTGGTCCTGGCGGCGCTGGTGTGTGTGCCCTGGGCACTGGGCTGTTTCTCTTCCAATTCAGCCCAGCAGGCGCGCCTGGTAAGCCTGTTTCCCGCGCTGGCGGGCGGCTCCATTGCACTCAACACGTCGGCAATGTATGCCGGGCAGGCCATGGGCGCAGCCGGTGGCGGCTGGCTGATCTCCATCGGCCAGATGGGTGTCCTGCACTGGGTGGGTTTTGTGGGCTTGCTGGCGGCCATGGCCGTCAGTGTCTGGGCCTCGCGGGCACAGGCTGCCCCTGCAGCGTCCTGACGCTTTAACGCCTTGTGGACTTGGGGGCGATGTCTTCCTCGACATCGGGGTCGAACAGGTCGAATTCCAAGATATCGGTGGTCTGGGTGTTCTGCGCCAGAGGCCGTGTGTCCGGAGCCGCCAGGTCCAGGTCCAGATCAATGTCCAGATCATAGGTGGCGGCCAAATCGGCCGATCCACTGGCGACGGGGTCCCAGCTGCTGTTGCGGCGGTCTGTCGGCACTGGCAAGGTAGCCGCAAAAACGGCAGGCGTGGCGGGTGAATCCTGCAAAGGTGTGAAGTTGGAGGCCCAGCCACTGCGTCGGTCGGCCACATCCAGGCGTGGAGCGATCAGCGCCGGATCACTTTCAGCCAGGGCCACAGCGTGTAAGAGCAGCAGTTCCCGGTAAGCACCCAAGGCAAAAGGACCGGCCTTGGCGTGGGGTGTGCTGCGCACAAGCTCCTCCAGCATGACCAGCACATCCGGTGTTCCCCAAGCGGTTTCGATGTCGTGCAGGACATCGGGGTAGTCTTCCAGGCCACTGCCCGTGTGTTTAAACAAGGTGGGTTCCGGCACCACGGCGTTGAACACCTCTTCAAAAGCATGGCCCAGTTGCAGGTAATCGGTGTTGCGCCCCAGCGACTGGTAAATCTGCAGCAAGTCGAGGTAGGCAACCGGACTGCCTGTCGGATGGTCGCCAATGTAGGCACGTAACACTTCAATGGCCTGGTTGTACTGGCCCAGCGACACAAAAAAGTCCGCGTGCTGCTGCACGTCGGCCAGATCTTCGGGATGGATACGGAGGCTCTTGCGGGGTGGCTCTGCCAATGGTGACAGGGCACTGACGTCCACATCCACCTTCGCCCCCGACACCCACCGTGGCCCATCGCCTGGGTCGTTGGCAGTGGATACCTGCTGCGGATCATCACTATCAGAGACCAGGGCGGCACCCTCCCCTGGGTCGGGCGTGTTTTGCGCGATCCACCATGCGGGTGGTTGTGCGGTGGACAACATGCGGTTGCGGCGCCAGAAGTACGCGATGGCCAGCAGGGCAGCCAACAGCAATGCAAGCAGGCTGTACACCAAACCATTGGCATAACGGGCCTGTTCGGCCTGGAGCAACTGGTCTTGCAAGCCTGCAATCAGGGATTTGTCTTTTGCAGCGGAATCCCGCAGATCCTGCACTTCTGCCTGTTGGCTGTCCTGGTTGGCAATGTCCTGGGCCTGGGTGTTGAGCGCCCGCCATTGCGCCGCCGCACTGGCGCGCTGGGCCAGATTCTCGGGAGAGACAGACACCTCCTCAGATATCTTCAGCCCTCCCAGCGCTGCCACGGGCAAAGATGCTGACTCCAGTTGCAAACGGGGTGCCCCGGCTGCGGTTGTTGCCGGACGTTTGGAGGTGCCCGGCGCAGCCTGCCTGGCTTGGCGCTGCGCAGCCGGGGCCTGCCCTTTGGCAGACGCTACGTTGCGTTGCCTGTTGGTGGCGCGTGTTGCCGCCCCCGTGGCGGGCACGGCTTGGCGTTGGGTACGAGAAGACTGGGGTGTTACACCTGAAGCTGATGGCGCAAGGGGTACGGCTGCCATGGCCGGAACCAGCGGCACCGCAGAGGCTACCGGGGATGCCGTGGCGGGCGCACGCAGATCTGCGGGCAGTTCCGTGAGCAGCACATAACGCCGGCTGGCGTTCTGGGTGCAGCCCGCTTTTAAATTGACGGTAACCACCGGCTCGTCAATCGCAGTGCTGGTCGTCACTTTGACCACGGCGTTCTGCCCGGAGCCGGTCACCACCGTGCGGACACGGCTGGGATCGATACGGGTGTCGCCCTGAATGACCTCCGCTTCGATACACGCGGATTCAACGTTATCCTCGGCATCCAGACGAAGATCAAAAGACACCGCCAGGGGCTGCCCCAGTACGGCGGGCCCATGCGGACGCCCCAGGCTCAGTGCCATACTGTTGCAGGCAGTGGCTGCCAGCATCCACCCCAGTACCGTTGTTCGCGTCATTACATTGGGACCTGTTGACTTCATCTTTGCGCGGATTTTGACACAACGAGACACAAATATTCACAACTGAACCCAAGATATGACTATCCGTTATTCCACCGTAGGTATTGTTGGCACAGGTGCCATGGGGCGCGGTATTGCGCAAATCGCGGCCCAGGCGGGCAGCACGGTTCAACTGTTCGACCTGAATCCAGAAGCCTGCCGCCAGGCCCATGCAGCCATTACCGCACAGTGGGACAAGCTTCAGGACAAAGGCCGCATCGATGCCGCCACGGCCGATGCCTACAAAACCCGACTCCAGACCGCTGCCAGTTTGGGGGACCTGCACAACTGTGACTTGGTGGTCGAAGCCGCTGTGGAGCGGCTGGACATCAAACAAAGCCTGTTTGCGCAGCTGGAAGACATCGTGCGCCCGGACGCGGTGCTGGTGACCAACACCTCGTCGCTGTCCGTCACCGCCATCG
>JAGOEY010000024.1 GCA_017997515.1 Burkholderiaceae bacterium
GCTGCTGTCCATTCCCGCAAGCCGCCAATTGCCACCGGGTAACTGCGCCGCATGAAAAAAAGCACCAGCGCCATCATCAGGCTGATAAGGCCTGCCAGGACGACGATGGAGCGGGGGTCGAGTGTGGCCATGGATGCAGTGGGACGGAGGGCGGCGGGGCGGAAAACGACGGCGCTTCAGTGCGGCGATGCGGTCTTGGGCTGGTACCCGCAGTATGGTGCCACAGCACATTGCCAGCACAGCGGCTTGCGCGCCTGGCACACATAACGCCCATGCAGGATCAGCCAGTGGTGGGCGTCCACCATGTAGGCGGGCGGTATACGTTTGAGCAGGCCTTTTTCCACATCCAGTGGCGTCTTGCCCGGCGCCAGACCCGTGCGGTTGCCCACACGGAAGATGTGGGTGTCCACCGCCATGGTGGGCTCACCAAAGGCCACGTTCAGCACCACATTCGCGGTTTTGCGCCCCACGCCGGGCAGGGCCTCCAGCGCCTCGCGGGTGCGTGGCACCTGGCCCCCGTGCAACTCCACCAGCATGCGGCAGGTCTCCAGCAGGTGGCGGGCCTTGCTGTGGTACAGGCCGATGGTCTTGATGTAACTCTCCAGCCCCTCCAGGCCCAGATCCAGAATGGCCTGCGGCGTGTTGGCCACCGGGTACAGGCGGCGTGTGGCCTTGTTCACCCCCACGTCGGTGGCTTGCGCCGACAACAGCACGGCGGCCAGCAGTTCAAACACACTGGTGTATTCGAGTTCGGTGTTGGGCTGGGGGTTTGCGGCCTTCAGGGTGGCGAAGAAGGCTTCGATAGCGGCGGCTTTCATGCCGGGTAGTTTAAGAGCCTCGTGTAGCGGCTCCGTGCTGCCATTTGCCTCTTTTTCAGATTGGCGACAATGGCGCATTGACATAAGAGACTTATCCCATGCCTTTGCAATTTGCCGACCGCCTCAACAACGTTGAAACCTCTGCCATCCGTGAACTGTTCAAGCTGCTGGGCAAACCCGGCATCATCAGTTTTGCCGGGGGCTTTCCCGACAGCGCCATGTTCGACGTGGCGGGTATTTCCGAAGCCGTGAACGCCGCGCTGGCCCAAGAGCCCGGCGGCGCATTGCAGTACGGTGCCACCGAAGGCTACAACCCCTTGCGTGAGCAATTGGCCGCGTTTATGGCCACCAAAGGTGTGCAGGCGCTGAAGCCCGAAGATTTGATCGTCACCACCGGCAGCCAGCAGGCGCTGGACCTGCTGGGCAAAACCATGATCAGCCCCGGCGACAAGGTGATTGTGGAAGGCCCGACCTTTCTGGCCACCATCCAGTGCTTCCGCCTGTACGGTGCCGAACTGGTCAGCGCACCGGTGGACGCCAATGGCGTGGACACCGACCAGCTTGAAAAACTCATTGCCGAACACAAGCCCAAGTTTGTGTACCTGATCCCCACCTTCGGCAACCCCAGCGGCGCCATGCTGAGCCTGGAGCGCCGCAAACGCGTGCTGGAGCTGGCCGTGAAGTACCAGACCCTGGTCGTTGAAGACGACCCGTACGGCGACCTGTACTTTGGCGAAGCGCCACCTCCCAGCATCCTGGCCCTGAGCGCCACCGTGCCCGGCAGCCGCGAATGGATTGCCCACTGCGGCAGCCTGAGCAAGGTGCTGAGCCCCGGCCTGCGGGTGGGCTGGATGATCGCCCCCGCCGAGTTGCTGGCCAAGGCCACGATGTGTAAACAGTTCAGCGACGCCCACACCAGCACCTTCGCCCAGGCCACCGCCGCGCAGTACCTGAAAGCGGGGCGTATGCCCGCTACCCTGGCCAACGTGCGCAAGGTGTATGCCGAACGTGCGCAGGCCATGGGCAACGCGCTGCGCCGCGAGTTGGGTGATGCTGTGGAATTTGTGCAGCCACAGGGCGGCCTGTTCTTCTGGGCACGCCTGACCGGTGCGGGTGGCAAAGTCAACGACGGTGGTGTGCTGGCGAAACGTGCGATCGAAAAGAACGTGGCCTTTGTGCCCGGCGCGCCGTTCTACGCTGCCAACCCCGACCACGCCACGCTGCGCCTGAGTTTTGCCACGGCCGATGTGGCGAAGATCGAAGAAGGGGTGGCGCGGTTGGGGCAGGCGCTGTAGGCCGCTTTATTTGATTTGCTATATTTTTAGTAGCTATATGCGCACGTCCATTGTGCGCTAGAGCTACATTTCTTTCGTATTTCAAACCCAACGGAGCTTGCATGCAAAAAAAATACAAGATCGGGGGCGTGGTGCTGCTTCTGGCCGTTGCGGCCGTGGCCTTCTACAGCACGCCCTACATTGCGCTGTATTCCATCCACCGTGCGGTGGAGCGCAACGACGCCGAGGCGGTGTCGCGTTATGTGGACTTTCCGGTGCTGCGCGAAAACATCCGCGAAAAGGTGATGGACCACATGGCGGCCATCACGCCACCACCCTCCAGTGGCGTGCTGGGTGACCTGGGCCAGCGGCTGGCAATAGTGGCTGCCAACCAGATGGTGGACAACCTGGTCACGCCCGAAGGGGTGATGATGCTGATGGATAACAACGGTTCACTCCAGCAGTTGGCGCAGCAAGTGCCGCAGTTGCCATCCTTGCCACAGGCACCAGCCCCTCAGGCACAACCGCAGCCACAAGCCCCTCAGGCAGCCCCTGCCTTGCCTTCACCACCCGAGAGCCCACAGGCGCAAGGTACCCCGTCCGTGGACACGGCACAGGCACGCAGCCGCGCACGTGATGTACGGGTGTCGTACCAAGGCTGGTCCAAAGTGCGTGTGGGTGTGCCGCGTGAGCCTGGCGCCCTGATCTTCCGCCGCGACGGCCTGTGGGGCTGGCGTCTGGTGGCAGTGGAACTGCCCGAACCTGGGCGCGTTTGATGTGAAACACCCCCGAAGCGCCTTTGGCGCTTTCCCCCTCAAGGGGGCGATGCCAGTGGCCTGGCAGAGCCAGTTCCACGGCATCTCTGGAAGGGGCGTGCCTACCTCACGCGGAGTGTTTCATCATCCGGGGAGTCATCATTCATGAGAGTTAGCCCGCTGTGCTGCGCTGCTTGGGGGGCCGCACTGCAGGCGTGGGCGCTGGCAACAGGCCGGGCACTGTCTGCGCTACCTTCACGCAGTCCTTGATGTGCTGCTCACCGATGTAGCGCAGCGCGCTGTAGCCAATCAGCGCCGACACGGCCTGGCCGGCCAGCGGCACGTATTTGGCGGCCTGTTGTACGGTGATCCGCATGCCAATCTGGCGGCTGGCGGCCATGATGAGTTCACGCGTGAGCAGCTTGCCCACCAGCACCGTGCCCACGATGTTCACCGCCTTTTGCACTTGTTCACGCTTGTGCGGGTTGAGTTGCTCCAGCTGCGCAGTGTCGAGGCCAAACTCGGCGTTGATTTTCGGGATCAGGCGGGACAAGAGCGCGGCATTCACAGCCCAGTCCACCCCCGGCACTGGCACAAAACCACCCGCTGCGGCCACCAGCCCGCGCCGGTTCAGCAGGGTGCGGCTGCGGCGCACGGCGGCTTCGAGGGCTGGGTCGCCTTGGGCCAGTTGGAGCGCGGTGGGCATGTGGGGAGTCCTTTGCCAAAGTTGCTGGAAAAGCAGCACCTTAACGCAGGTCGCCGCGCCGCAGCGTAGGCCTTTACGCCGTCAGCGCTTCCAGCTCGGACGACACTTCCAGCCAACGCTCTTCCAGCTTCGTGATTTCGTCGGTGGCCGCTTTCAGGCGTTTGCCGTTGTCGGCAATTTCGGCTGGGGGCATGGGCTGGGTCAGGCGTTCTTCCAGCGTGTTTTTGGTGGTCTGCAGTTCGGTCATACGTTTGTCGATCTGCTCCAGCTCTTTCTTGAGCGGGCGGGTCTTCTCTTGCTGGCCCTGGCGCGACTGGGCGTCTTGTTTGCGCTGGCTGCGGTAGTCGAGGGTGTCCTCCGCCTTGGTCGGGATTTTGACCGTTTTTTCAGCCACAGAAGGGGCTGGAACGTCCTTCTTATGGACGGAGTTTGCTATGGCTTTAGGAGCGGATGCCGCACGGTCGGCATTCTTGGCTTCTTCGCGCAGTCGCTTCGACTCGTCCAGCAGGTACTTCTGGTAGTCGTCCAGGTCACCGTCAAACGGCTCCACGCCGCCGCGCGACACCATCCAGAACTCGTCACACACCGAACGCAGCAGCGCCCGGTCATGGCTGACCAGCATGACAGTGCCTTCAAACTCGTTCAGCGCCATCGCCAGCGCTTCGCGGGTGGCTAGGTCCAAGTGGTTGGTCGGCTCGTCCAGCAGCAGCAGGTTGGGGCGCTGCCAGACGATCATGCACAGCACCAGACGGGCTTTTTCGCCGCCGCTCATGCTGCCCACGGCCTGTTTAACCATGTCGCCGCTGAAGTTGAAGGTGCCCAGGAAGCTGCGCAAGTCCTGCTCACGCGTGCCCTGGCTGCCGAGCTTGCCGGCTGCCGTGAGCTCTTTCACCAGGTAGATCATGTGCTCCAGCGGGGTGTCGGCCGGGCGTAACACGTCAAGTTCTTGCTGGGCGAAATAACCAATGTTCAGGCCCTTGCCTTCCAGGATCTCGCCTTGGATCGGGGTCAGGGCGCGTGCCACGGTTTTCACCAGGGTCGATTTACCCTGGCCGTTGGCACCCAGAATGCCGATGCGCTGGCCCGCCAGCACCGATTTGTTGACCTTTTGCACGATAACCGTGGGGCCGGTGCCTTCGGGTGCGTCCTCAGCAGGTGGGTAACCGAAGGTCGCGTCCGACATCGACAGCATCGGGTTGGGCAGGCTGGCAGGCTCCTTGAATTCGAAGGTGAATTCGGCTTCGGCCAGCAGCGGCGCAATCTTTTCCATGCGATCCAGCGCCTTGACCCGGCTCTGCGCCTGTTTGGCCTTGCTGGCCTGGGCCTTGAAGCGTGAGATGAACTTCTGCAAATGCGCAATCTTGTCCTGCTGCTTGGCAAAAGACGCAGACTGCTGCTCCATCTTCTCGGCACGCATGTCTTCAAACTTGCTGTAGTTGCCGCCGTAGCGGTTGAGCTTGGCTGATTCGATGTGCACCGTCACGTCGGTGATCGCGTCGAGGAATTCGCGGTCATGGCTGATGACCAGCATGGTGCCGGTGTAGCGCTTCAGCCAGGCTTCCAGCCACACCAGTGCGTCCAAGTCCAAGTGGTTGGTGGGTTCGTCCAGCAGCATCAGATCGGACGGGCACATCAGTGCACGCGCCAGTTGCAGGCGCATGCGCCAGCCGCCGGAGAAGCTGTTCACCGGGTTGTCGAGTTCGGTCGTTTTGAAACCCAGGCCCAGGATCAGCGCCTGCGCACGGGCCTGGGCATCGCCAGAGCCCGCATCAAACAGCGCCATATACGCATTGGCCATCCGTTCGCCGTCGTCGGTCAGCTCCGACGCGGTGACTTCCTGCTGTGCGGCCAGCAGGTTGGTGTCACCTTCGATCACGAACTCGGTCGCGCTTTGTTCGGTTTCGGGCATGTCCTGGGCCACTTGGGCCAGGCGCCACTGCGGCGGCACATAAAAGTCGCCACCGTCTTCGTGTAACGTGCCGTTGAGCAGCGCAAACAGCGTGGATTTGCCCGCACCATTGCGGCCCACCAGACCGACCTTTTCGCCGGGGTTGATGGTGACGGAGGCGCTGTCGAGCAGCACTTTGGCGCTGCGGCGCAGCACGACATTTTTAAGGGTGATCATTCGCGGTGCGAAGGTGGTCCATGGCAGAGACTGCGGCGAAGGCGCGGCGGTCGGTGTGTCGTGGGCAAGGGTGGAGAGGGGGCCGCTGACCGCCGGGGAGCCTTGGCGGTGCGGTGGTGGGCTGCACGGATGCGCCCACCAGCGCCGCCATTGTAACTGGGAGGCGCTTGGATGCTGGGGAGAACCCTAGGAGCCTGTCGGGCTTGGGGAGCGCCGGCTGCAAATCGACCGCAGCGGTCCATTTTTCACCGTCTTTTTGACCCATAGCGGGGCTATGGGCCTGCAAATCCGGCAAAAACTGTCCTCGCTGGGGCCGATTTTCGCTTTCGGCGCCCCAAGCCCGACAGGCTCCTAGGCGTCCGCCTCAGTTTGCCTGGATTGGGCTGGCCTCTGGGGGCACGCCAAGGGTGTCCGGTTGCTCAGTGGCTGTGCAATTTCTCTTGCAGCCAGACTTTGATGAGGGACTGGTAGGGCACATCGCGGGCGTTGGCCGCCACTTTGAGCGAGTCCAGCAAGTGCTGGGGCAGTCGCAGGGAAATCGTTTTGGTGGTGGGCTTCAAGTTCGGGAGTGCGACCTTCTTGGCCTTGGCCCAATCCAGATGCTCCGTGGAGTCGTGGGTTTCCCAGTACGCACGCTCGGCGGCTTCGTCCGCGAACTTTGGGATGGTTTTAGTCTGCTTGTTCATAAACGGCGCGCTCCTTTCGGTGCATGTCTCTGGCTGAAATGACACGGATCAGCAAACCCGTCTGGCGAAGCGTAAACGCAATGTGCAACATGCGCCCTTCATCGGTTTTGCCCAGTGCGTGAACACGGGGCTCCTGCTGGCTGTGTGCAGAGTCTTCCAGCAGCAGCAAGGGGGCATTGAAGAAGACCTGCTCCGCTTCGGCCATGGATACACCATGCTTTTCGTTCTTGCGGGCGTTTCCATCGTCCCAGTTGAACCCGGTAATCTGGCTCAGGTTAATCATATTTGTATATTACCATCATGTACAAATATGGGCTGGCATGTACCGGTTTCCTGGTGTATGCAGCAGCGCTCGAGCCTGTGATTACATTGCGTCAATGGCCGCACGCGTCAGCAGCAGCACCTGGTCATCCCCCGCCGAGGTTTCGAGCCAGATGGCTTCGAGTGTGGGGAAGGCGGCGTCAAAGTAAGCACGTTCGTTGCCTATTTCCAGCACCATCACCGCGTGTTCGGCCATACGGGCCGGGGCGTCGCGCAGCAGCTGGCGGATGAAGTCCATGCCGTCCGCGCCACCGGCCAGGGCCAGCACGGGCTCGGCCTGGTATTCTGCGGGCAGGGCGGCCATGCTGCTGCTGTTGACGTAGGGCGGGTTACACAGGATCAGGTCGTACGGGCCAGTCAGGGCCGCCAGGCCGTCGGAGGTGTGCAGTGTGATGCGGCCGGCCAGGTCGTGTTTGTCCACGTTGATGCGGGCCACTGCCAGCGCGTCGGCCGAGATGTCGGCGGCGTCCACCACCACGTCGGGGTAGACCATGGCGGCGAGTACGGCCAGGCTGCCGTTGCCGGTGCACAGGTCCAGCACCCGCTGGGTGTGTTCACCGAGCCAGTAGTCGATGCTGCCGTCGGCCAGCAGCTCGGCGATGAAGCTGCGCGGCACGATGGCGCGTTCGTCCACATAAAACGGAACACCTTGGAGCCAGGCTTCCTGGGTCAGGTAGGCGGCGGGTTTGCGGGTGGTGATGCGTTTTTCAAAAAGTGTAGCTATCTGCGCTTGCTGGCCGGGCGCTACAGGCATATTTGCCATTGAATCCGGGCCATCCAGTGGGGTGTCCAGCGGCAGGCCGAGTTGCCACAACACCAGCCACGCGGCTTCGTCATCGGCGTTGGTGGTGCCGTGGCCGAAGGCGACATGGGCGGCGGTGAGCTGTGCGGCACCCGCGTGGATGGTTTCAAGGACAGTGGTCACGGAAGGCTTCAGGGTTCAGGTGGATGCCACGCCGGCCAGGTTTTCCAGCGTGCGGCGGTAGATGTTTTTCAGTGGCTCGATGTCGGCCACCACGATGTGTTCGTCAATCTTGTGGATGGTCGCGTTCGGCGGGCCGAACTCGATGACCTGGTCGCAGATCTGTGCGATGAACCGGCCGTCGCTGGTGCCGCCCGTGGTAGACAGCTCGGGTGTCAGGCCGGTTTCGACTTCGATGGCGGCCTGGATGGCGGTAACCAGTTCACCGGGGGTGGTCAGGAAGGGCAGGCCGCCAACCGTCCAGGCCAGGTCATAGTCCAGCCCGTGTTTGTCCAGCACGGCTTGCAGGCGCTGCTGCAGGCCGTCCGGGGTGGATTCGGTGGAGAAGCGGAAGTTGAAGTCCACCACTACCGTGCCGGGGATGACGTTGGTGGCGCCCGTGCCTGCGTGGATGTTGCTGGTTTGCCAACTGGTGGGCTGGAAGAAGGTGTTGCCAGCATCCCACTCGATGGCGGCCAGTTCGGCCAACGCGGGCAGCGCCAGATGGATCGGATTTTTTGCCAGCTGCGGGTAGGCGATGTGGCCCTGCACGCCTTTGATGGTGAGTTTGCCGCCCATGGTGCCACGGCGGCCGTTCTTGATCATGTCGCCCGTGCGTTGCACCGAGGTGGGCTCACCCACGATGCAGTAGTCAATCTGCTCCTTGTGCGCACGCAGCCAGTCGCAAACGACAACGGTGCCATCGGTGGCGGGGCCTTCTTCGTCGCTGGTGAGCAGCAGGCCGATGGACAAGTGGGCTTGCGGGTGCGCAGCGACAAATTCTTCCACCGCCACCACAAACGCCGCGACGGATGTTTTCATGTCGCTCGCGCCGCGCCCGTACAGGCGGCCGTCGCGGTGCGTGGGGGTGAACGGGTCGCTGCTCCACTGGTCCAACGGGCCGGTGGGCACGACGTCGGTGTGGCCCGCAAACACCAGCAGTTTGGGGGTGTCTGTAGACGGTGTGGCGGTGGCATCAGGCCAGACCTTGCGCACGGCCCACAGGTTGCTGACACGGAAGGTGTCCGGGCCGCTGTCCAGTGATTCAAACACGAAGCCCAGCGGCTTCAGGCGCTCCATGACCAGCTTCTGGCAGTGGGCATCTTCCGGTGTGACGGACGGGCGCGAGATCAGTTGCTCGGCAAGGAGGAGGGTGCGGCTGGACATGGCGGTGGCGGCAGGCGGTTACGGGGTAGGTCAGTGTTTGACTTCAAGCACGATTTCGGTGAACGACGGGGTGTCGTCCGGGTCGACCTCGGGGGTGGCAGATTTGGGCCGGTTCTTGCCCATGAAGTCGTTCTGCAGACGCCACAGCAGGTTGGTGGGGGAGTCGGCATGGGCCATCCCTTCCTCGCGCTCGACCAGGCCGTCGGTCACCAGCGTGGCAATGGCGGCCTCGAAGGTCTGGGAGCCTTCGGCGATGGAGTTGACCATGGCGTCACGCACGGCGGAGAAGTTGCCTTGTTCCATCAGCTCGGCCACCAGTTTGGTGTTGAGCAGCACTTCCACCGCAGGCACGCGGGCGCCATTCACGGTGCGCAGCAGGCGCTGGGAGATCACCGCGCGCAGCCCGGAGGCCAGGTCGCCCAACAAGCTGGGGCGCACCTCCACCGGGTAAAAACTCAGGATACGGGTCAGGGCTTGGTAGCTGTTGCTCGCGTGCATGGTGGCCAGTACCAGGTGGCCCGACTGGGCATACGACAAGGCCGCAGACATGGTCTCGCGGTCGCGGATTTCACCAATCAGGATCACGTCGGGCGCCTGGCGCAGCGCGTTCTTCAGCGCCACCTGCAGCGTGGCCGCGTCGGTGCCGATCTCGCGCTGGTTCACCACCGACTTCTTGTTACGGAACAAAAATTCGATAGGTTCTTCCAGCGTGAGGATGTGGCCACTGACTGCTTCATTGCGGCTGTCGATCATCGCCGCCAGGGTGGTGCTTTTGCCGGAGCCCGTGGCCCCCACCACCAGCAGCAGACCGCGCCGTTCCATCACCAGGTTACCGATGATGGAGGGCAGTTTCAGCGCATGCAGCGAGGGAATTTCACCGTCGATGAACCGGATCACGGCGGCAATCGTGCCGCGCTGGCGCATGGCGCTGATACGAAACCGCCCCACACCCGGAAGCGCCACACCCATGTTGAGTTCGCCGGTTTCTTCCAGCTCCTCCATCCGTGTGGGTGGCACCACCTCCGCCAGCAGATTGCGCGGCCCATCGACCGGCAGCAGCTGGGTGTTCACCGGAACACTCTGGCCATTAATCTTGATCATCACCGGCGCATTGGCCGAGAGGAACACGTCCGACGCCTGCTTCTCGCTCATCAAACGGAAAATACGTTCCATGGTGCCCATTGCGTTGCTCCATCCATCAGTGAGTGAAAAGTCTCAAACCGTCATGCGCTGTCCGCATACCCGGCGTCTGTCAATGCGCCCTAACTGCGCTGCCTGCAAGGCCAGCGCCCATCCAGCAGACACCGCAGAACCGGCTTTGCCGGGCTGCAGGTGTCGCCCCCTGCAAGGGGGTTGGCGTTTACACGAAGTGAAAAAGCCTGGGGGTGTTTAATCTCTCAGCAAGTCGTTCAAGCTGGTCTTGGAACGGGTTTGCGCATCCACCGTCTTGACGATGATGGCCGCATAGGTGCTGTAGTCCTGGCCGCTCTTGGTCTTCTTGGGCAGGTTGCCGCTGATGACCACGCTGCCGCTGGGCACGCGGCCAAAGAAGGTTTCGCCGGTGTCGCGGTTGAAAATGGGGGTGCTCTGGCCGATGTACACACCCATGCCCAGCACCGAGTTTTCTTCAATCACTACACCTTCGACCACTTCCGAGCGGGCGCCGATAAAGCAGTTGTCTTCGATGATGGTGGGGCCGGCTTGCAGCGGCTCCAGCACACCACCAATGCCCACACCGCCGGACAGGTGCACACCCTTGCCGATCTGTGCGCAGCTGCCCACGGTGGCCCAGGTGTCAACCATGGTGCCTTCATCGACATACGCGCCGATGTTCACATACGACGGCATCAAGATCGCGCCCTTGGCGATGTAGCTGCCGCGGCGTGCCACAGCGGGGGGCACCACACGCACGCCGGTGGCCTTCATTTCAGCCTCGGACAGGTGGGCAAACTTGGTCTGCACCTTGTCGTAGAAGCCCAGGTCACCGGCCTTGACGACTTCGTTGTCCTTCAGGCGGAAGGACAGCAGCACAGCCTTCTTGATCCACTGGTGCACCGTCCACTTGCCGACCGCTTCGCGGGTGGCCACACGCAGGGTGCCGTTGTTCAACTGGGCAATCACGTGTTCCACCGCGTCCTGCACTTCCTTGGGGGCAGAAGAGGGGGACAGGTTGGCGCGGTCTTCCCACGCGGCGTCGATGGTGGTTTGCAGTTGCTGTGTCATGGTTGTGTCTTGTGAAAAGAGAGGAAAGTAGTTAAACGGCTGCCGGTGTTTTGGACTGGACAAACGCGGCGATGCGCCGGGCTGCCTCGGCACATTCGGCGGTGTCGGCCACCAGCGCCATACGGATGCGTTGGGCGCCTGGGTTCGCGCCATTCACGTCGCGGGCCAGATAGCTGCCCGGCAGCACCGTCACATTGTAAAGAGCGAGCAGTTCACGGGCGAACTCCGTGTCGCTCAGGCCCAGCGCGTCGGGCACGCGGGCCCACAGGTAAAAGCTGGCGTCAGGCAATTGCACATCAAGCACCTTTGCCAAGATGGGGGTGACTTCGGCGAACTTGGCGCGGTACTGGGCGCGGTTGTCCACCACGTGCTGCTCATCGCCCCAGGCCAGGATGCTGGCCGTCTGCACCACGGGGCTCATGGCGCTGCCGTGGTAGGTGCGGTACAGCGCAAAAGCTTTCAGCAGCGCGGCATTGCCCATCACGAAGCCGCTGCGCAGGCCGGGCACATTGCTGCGTTTGGACAGACTGGTGAAGGCCACCAGCCGGGGGAAGTCGGCCCGGCCCAGACGGGCGGCGGCCTCCAGCCCACCCAGCGGTGGCTCGTCGCGGAAATAAATCTCGCTGTAGCACTCGTCCGACGCGATGGTGAAGCCATAACGGTCGGACAGCGCAAACAGCTTTTCCCATCCGGACAGAGGCATCACCGCGCCGGTGGGGTTGCCGGGTGAACACACAAACACCAGCTGGGTGCGCGCCCACACATCGGCAGGCACGCTGTCCCAGTCCACTGCAAAGTTGCGCGCCGGGTCGCTGGGGGCATAAAACGGCTCGGCACCGGCCAGCAGCGCAGCCCCTTCGTAGATTTGGTAGAACGGGTTGGGGCAGACCACCACAGGGCGGTCTTGTGTGGGGTCAATCACCGTCTGCGCAAACGCAAACAGCGCTTCACGTGAGCCGTTGACCGGCAGCACCTGCGTCGCAGGGTCCAGCGTCAGCCCATAACGCGTCTGCACCCAGCCGGTGAACGACGCGCGCAGCTGGGGCGTGCCCAACGTAGCCGGGTACACCGCCAGGCCACCTTCGCGCGTGGCATCGGCCAGGGCTTGCTGGATAAAAGGCGGTGTGGGGTGTTTGGGCTCCCCGATGCCCAGGCTGATCGCGGGGTAGGCCGGGTTGGGTGTGACGTCGGCGAAGAGTTTGCGCAGCCGCTCGAAGGGATAGGGCTGGAGTTTTTGGAGCAGCGGGTTCATGGGTTGGATTATCTGGGATCGGGGTGCTCCATCGCGTCTGGTTCAGCAGTGTTGTTTCGCTGGGCAAGGCAAAATCTCTTCCCAGGGTCTTTTAAGAGCGGTGTTTGAAAAGCTGTATGCTTGCACAGTATTTTGCGTCAAGGGTATGGATTTTTTAAAGTGACGGCAATGCAATCCAGGGTGTCAATATGGAAATGGTAGCGAAGGACGCTGGTGTCAATTTGGCGCTTCCAGGGATGGATGTGCCGCAGTGGCCTGCGTCTTCTACCTCTGCAAACTCCTCCAAAAGCAAGTCCGCAAAGCCCCATTTTTTGGAGTTTTTTGCAGGCAGTGGGCTTGTTGCCAAAGGCTTGGAGCGTTATTTTCAACCGGTCTGGGCCAATGACGTTTCGGCCAAAAAAGCCGCCGTGTATGTGGCCAACCATGGGCTCCAGGCCTTCCATTTGGGCTCCATTGCGGATGTCAGTGGCCATGACTTGCCACAAGCCACTTTGTCGTGGGCCAGCTTTCCTTGTCAGGATCTCTCTTTGGCGGGTTTGAACGGCGGCATCCGCGCCCAACGCAGTGGACTGGTGTGGCAGTGGTTGCGCGCCATGGACGAAATGCCGCAGCGCCCCCCTTTGCTGGTAGCCGAGAACGTAACGGGCTTGCTCTCCTCGGAGGGCGGTGCCCACTACCACGTCTTGCACAAAGCCCTGCGCGAACGGGGTTATGCCGTGGGAGCCGTGGTGCTGGATGCCTTGCATTGGGTGCCGCAGTCGCGCCAGCGGGTTTTTGTTGTTGCTGTCCAAGAAGGTGTGCATTTGCCCGCTGCGTTGGTGGATGTAGCTCCGAACTGGATGCACCCGCCATTTTTGGTGAATGCCGTCTCTGGGTTGGATGAATTCATTTTTTGGAAAATGCCTGTCCCGGCAAAACGGAAGTGCACGCTGGCCGATCTGATGGAGCCCGGTGCGCCGTTGGACGAAACCGCCGCATCCACTCGAAAGTTAGAACTGATCCCCGAAGCTCACCGTGCCAAATTGGCGCAGCAAGCCGAGATGGTGGCACCAGGCTACCGGCGAACCCGTAACGGACGCCAGGTGCTGGAGCTGCGTTTTGATGGCGTAGCCGGGTGCTTGCGCACGGCCGAGGGTGGTAGCAGCCGGCAAATAGTGGTGTTTAAGCGTGGCGATACTTACAGCACGCGGTTGTTAACCGTGCGCGAAGCCGCCCGCTTGATGGGTGCCCCCGACAGCTACAAAATTCCAGGCTCCTACAACGATGGTTACACCGCCATGGGTGACGCGGTGGCGATGCCCGTGGCGCGCTATCTGGCGCAGCACCTGCTGGCACCCCTGGGCAAGGCCTTACATGTCTGAATTGAGCGGTCGCCTGGGGGCATACCAAAAACTCCACACATTAACGACCAAAGGCAAACTCGCGGCCATTCTGTATGTGTCGCGGTTGGCCAAGCAGCGCGGCTTGCCCTTGGACTCTTCCATCCTGGTGGCCGATAGCCGAGGCCAAGTGCTGGGTTTGGGAAAGTCTGCGGTGCAGGCCATTCTGAAAGACCACGGAGTGCTGCGCGTGCTGGCCGAAGAGGGCGGGCGCACCAGCCGTGGCAGCCTGGGCCATATGCATGACTACGTGGCTTTTTTGAACCAGTTGGGTGAGGACGGTGTGGCCGACCTGGATGCCATTGAGTCCTGGTGGGTGGCTCGTGTGCAGGACTTCTTTACGGCGCAGCCTTTTGTGCTGCGCTACGACACCAGCAAATCGCTGCGGGCCATGGTGCGGGATCTTTTGGCGCAGGCTATCAAGCGGCAGAAAGAAAATCCAGGAACCCAGTACGCCGGTGCCGTGTTGCAGCATCTGGTGGGGGCCAAACTGTCTTTGGTGCTGCCAGAAGGGTGTTTTGCACACCATGGGTTTTCTGTATCTGACGCCATGAGCGCCCGCAGCGGGGACTTCGTGATCGACGATGTGGTGATTCACACCACTACCGCCCCGGGTGAAGCGCTGATGCGCAAATGTGCTGCCAACTTGTCTGCAGGATGCCGCCCGATCATTGTCACGGTGCATGCCAATATGCCTGCCGCAGAATCGTTGGCTGACATTCAAGGCATTGCGGGCCGGGTAGACGTGCTGGAGGTAGAGCAGTTTATTGCCACCAATGTGTACGAACTCAGCCTTTTCAAAACGGCAGACCGCAAGCTGACGATTGAAAAGCTGGTTGATAGGTACAACGCCGTGGTGGCCGACTGCGAGACAGACCCCAGCCTGAAAATAACGCTGGGGTAAAAGATGGACTCTGATTTTGGCATTAAAACTACCTCTTGCACCCGTCCATAGAGCGCAAGTTGCTACCAAAATAGAAGCAATCTTCAGCCCCTCTGCACCATCTTCAACACACTCGAAAAGTCCAGCGCCCCGTGCCCGGCCAGGCTGTGGGCAGCGTAGAGGTTGCGGGCCAGGCCGCCCAGCGGTGTGCTGGCCTTGACAGTGGTAGCGTTTTCCTGGGCCAGGCCCAGGTCTTTCAGCATCAGGTCGGTGCCAAAGCCGCCTGCGTAGCCTTTGGATGCGGGGGCTGTGTCCATCACACCGGGCATGGGGTTGTATTTTTCCAGCGCCCAGTTACCGCC
>JAGOEY010000171.1 GCA_017997515.1 Burkholderiaceae bacterium
CGCTGGTGCTGGCGGCGGCCTTGCCCAGCGCCAGCAACGTGTCGCTGCTGGCCGAGCGCTTTGGGGCGCACAACGGGCGGATCGCCCGCATCATCCTGGTGTCCACCGCGCTGGCATTTCTGAGTTTCTCGGTGGCAGTGGCGTGGCTGGTGTGAGGTTTTTTTGCGCATCTCGGCGCTGTGCCGCATGCCAAACTGCAGCCTTGCGCCATTGGCTTTTGACAACTTGGCAAATACCGTTACAAATGGATGCAGGGTTTTTACTGGGGTTTCCGATTGCGCTCTTTATCTACTTTTAATGCGCCCACGTGGGTTGCGGCCCCTATGCTGGCGCTGCTGTGTGTGGCCTGTGGAAACGACCAGGCCCCAGCCGCCACTGCGCCGCCGCCCATCGCTGTGACGGTGATGTCTGCTGTGGCCTCACCCGTCGTCAACCGGGTGGAGCTGCCGGGCCGGATCGAGGCCGTACGCTCCGCCGACGTGCGCGCCCGGGTGGACGGCATTGTCGAGCGCAGGCTCTACCAGGAGGGCACGGACGTTGCTGCGGGAGCCCCGCTGTTCCTGATCGACCCGCGTGACTACGAAGCCCAGGTGCAACAGGCCCAGGCCGCGCTGAAGCGGGCCGAGGCCGGGCACACCAACGCCGCCTCGATCGTCAACCGGTTCAGGCCGCTGGTCAGCCGCCAGGCCGTGAGTGCCCAGGAGTTCGAGGCCGCTGAAACTGCCTTGCGCCAGGCCGAGGCGAATGTGGCCGATGCCAGTGCCGCACTGACCCGTTCCAAGCTGCGTTTCGAGCGCAGCACGGTGCGCGCCCCCATCGCCGGACGTATCGGGCGGGCCCAGGTGACCGAGGGCGCGCTGGTAAGCGCCAACGCGGCTACCTTGCTGACGCAGGTGAACCAGTTGTCTCCGATCAGCGCCGTGTTCACGCAGTCGAACACGGCCTTTCTCGACTTTGCGGAGCAGGTGCGTAATGGCCTGATCAAGGTGCCCAATGCCGCGAAGGTGGAGGTAAGGCTGTTTTTGTCCAACGGGCAGGAGTACGGAGAGCCGGGTTACCTGGACTTTGCCGATCTGGCGGTGAATCCCACCACCGGGAGCCAGACCATCCGCGCCGTGTTCCCCAATTCCAAACGTATCTTGTTGCCTGGCCAGTTTGTGCGCGGGCGCATCATGGCCGGCATCAACACAACCGGCATCCGGGTGCCGGAGCGCGCTGTTCAGATCTAGGGTGAGAGTGCCAGCCTGGCGCTGGTCGCGCCTGACGGCACCGTGGTGCGCCGCAACGTCGGGGTGGGGTCCCAGGAGCAGGGCGATTGGATCATCCTCAGCGGCCTGCAGCCCGGTGAGCAGGTGATTGTGGATGGCTGGCACAAGGTGCGGCCTGGCCAGAAGGTGACCGCGCAGCCCGTGGCACCCGCGGCTGCAGCATCCGCCCCGTCTTCGGCCCCTGCAGCACGCTGACCCGGACGCCCTTCATGAACCGCTTCTTTGTTTACCGCCCGGTATTTGCCTGGGTGATTGCCCTGTTCATGCTGCTGTTCGGCACGATCGCCCTGCAGTTGCTGCCCGTGGAGCAGTACCCGGATGTTGCACCCCCTTCGCTCAACATCCAGGCTGTCTACAGCGGTGCCGACGCCCGCACCATCGACCAGGCCGTAACCTCGGTCATCCAGGACGAGTTGAACGGGCTCGAGAACTTTCTCTACATGTCGGCCACCAGCCGTGCCAATGGCACGGCCGTGATCACGGTCACCTTCAAGCCAGGCACCGACCTCGATATTGCAAGCATGCAGGTGCAAGACCGCATGAGCCGGGTGGAGCCCCGCCTGCCGCAGCCGGTGCGCCAGGTGGGTGTGCGGGTCTTCAAGGCGGCCTCTGGCTTCCTGATGACGATTGCCCTGCAGTCCAAAGACGGCACGAACAACGTGACGGACATCGGCAACTTCGCGTCAAACAACATCGTCAACGAATTACGACGGGTCACGGGGGTGGGTGACGTCCTGCTGTTTGGCTCCTCGCACGCCATGCGCATCTGGCTGGACCGCGACAAATTGGCGGGTTTCGGCCTTGCGGCTGCGGAGGTATTAAGCGCTGTGCAGGAGCAAAACAGCCAGACCGCCACCGGCGCGCTGGGTGCCCAGCCGATCGCACCCGGGTCGGAGTTCAACGCCCAGATCGTGACCCAGGGCAGCTTTTCAACGGCCGCGGAGTTCCGCGAGATCATCGTGCGCTCCAATCCGGACGGCTCCACCGTGCGCCTGGGCGACGTAGCGCGGGTGGAGATCGGCCGTGACAGTTATGGCTTCGGCTTTTCGGTCAATGGCCAGGAATCGGTCGGTCTGAGCATCCAGTTGACCAGTGGCGCCAATGCGCTGGCCGTGGCCAGGGGGCTGCGCCAGCGCATGGCCGAGCTGGAGCCAAGTTTTCCGAAGGGGGTTGTCTGGAGCGTGCCTTTTGACACCACGCCGTTCATCACCACCTCGGTCAACAGCGTGGTGCGCAGCATGGTTGAGGCGCTGCTGCTGGTGACCATCGTGGTGTTCCTGTTCTTGCAGAGCTGGCGCGCCACGCTGATCCCATCGCTGGTGGTGCCGGTGGCACTGATCGGCACCTGCGTCGGATTGCACCTGTTTGGCATCTCGCTCAACCTGCTGTCGCTGTTTGGCATGGTGGTGGCGATCGGCATTCTGAACGACGATGCGATTGTGGTGGTCGAGAACGTCGAGCGGGTGATGCGCGAAGAGGGGCTGAACGCCCGCCAGGCCACCGTGAAAGCGGTGGGCCAGATATCGGGCGCGGTGATCGCCAGTACGCTGGTGCTGGTGGCGGTGTTTGTGCCCATGGCGTTTTTTCCGGGCTCCACCGGCGGCATCTACCGCCAGTTTTCGGTCACGCTCACGGTGTCGATCCTGTTATCCACGGTGCTGGCGCTGACACTGGGTGCCACCTTGTGTGCAGCCCTGCTCAAAGACGAGGCCACCCGCGCCCGCGAGGCTGCAGAAAACAAGCCCGGCCTTTTGATGCGCGGCCTGAACCGGGTGTTTGCAGGCTTTAACGCAGGCCTGGACGCCGGGACCGAAAAATACATCCGCGGTGTTGGTGGGATGCTGGCCAAGCCTAAGC
The DNA here is from genome assembly GCA_017997515.1 of Burkholderiaceae bacterium. The sequence goes on from JAGOEY010000171.1 coordinate 3,126, forward strand.
GCTGGTTGCTGGTGTTTTTGGTGGCCTGTGTGGCCACGGGCTGGTTGTTTTCGCGGCTGCCGGGCGGCTTTTTGCCCACCGAAGACCAGGGCTATGTTTTTGTGTCCTACAGCGCGGCACCGGGCTCCACCACCGCACGCACGCAGGAAGCGATTGACCAGGCCGAGGCCTTTTTGAAGCAGCAGCCGCAGGTGCGCAATGTGGCCACCGTGACCGGGTTCAGTTTTTTTGGCCAGGGCCAGTCGGCGGCACTCACCTTTGTGGACTTGCACCCCTGGGATAAACGCACTGGCACTGAAAACAGTGCCAGTGCCCTGGTGCAGCGTGGCAATGCCTACTTCCGCAACATTCCGGGAGCAATCATTTTTGCGATGGATCCCCCCGCCATCCCGTCAATGGGCACGGCCACCGGCTTCACCATGATGCTGCAAGACCGCACTGGCTCAGGCGGCGCGGCGCTGGAGCAGGCCAGCCAGCAAATGCTGGCCGCAGCCGCAGCCAGCCCGATTCTGGCGGGGGTGCGCAACAACGGTCTGCCGCCCGCGCCTCAGCTGTATGTCGAGATTGACCGGGTTAAGGCCCGCGCGCTGGGCTTGCAGATGGCCCAGGTTAACCGGGCGCTGTCGCTGAGTTTTGGCTCCAACTACGTGAACGACTTTGTGTTCGAGGGCAGTGTGCTGCGGGTGCTGATCCAGGGCGATGCGTCACAGCGCATGCGCCCCGAAGACGTGTTGTCGCTGCGTTTGCGCAACAACCAGAACGAGTCGGTGCCCTTCTCGGCCTTCACGCGGGTGCGCTGGATTTCGGGCCCCCAGCAGCTGGAGCGCTACAACGGCTTCCCCTCGGCCACGATCACGGGCCAGGCCGCACCGGGCCACGCAAGTGGGGAGGCGCTGGCCGAAATGGACCGTATCGCCCGCCAGGTGCTCACCAGCGGTTTGACCTATGAATGGACCGGCACCGCCTTCGAGGAGCTGCAGGCGGGGGGGCAAATCCCTTTGCTGCTGGGCTTGTCGCTGGTGGTGGTGTTCTTGCTGCTGGCCGCTCTGTATGAGAGCTGGGCGATCCCCGTGTCGGTGCTGCTGATCCTGCCCTTTGGGGTGGCCGGTGCAGTGGTGTTGACCATGGCGCGGGGGATGTCTGCCGACGTTTACTTCAACATCGGCCTGATCACCATCATTGGCCTGGCCGCCAAAAACGCCATCCTGATCGTCGAGTTCGCCATCAAGGAGGAGGAAGAAGGCAAAGACGCCATCACGGCCGTCATGAACGGTGCCCGCCAGCGGCTGCGCCCCATTCTGATGACCAGCGTCACCTTTGTGTTGGGCATGATGCCGCTGGTGCTGGCCACGGGTGCGGGTGCCGCAAGCCGCCAGGCCGTGGGCACCGGCATCATGGGCAGCATGCTGGCGGCCACCCTTTTTGGCATCTTCTTCACCCCCTTGTTTTATGTGGTGGTGCGCCA
>JAGOEY010000172.1 GCA_017997515.1 Burkholderiaceae bacterium
GTGCCTTGGTCGCCGCGTGCACTCATGCTGACCTTGCCGACCACGGGCACATCCCGCCACAGGCGTGCACGCTGCAGGCTGTGGCCCAGCTGTTCAATCGCTTCGTTGGTGAGCTGGCCGGGCAGTTCGACCATAAATTCCTGCTCCAGCAGTGCAGCGTCTTCCAGCAGGCGGCGGCGGATGCGGCCGTCCTGGGTGAACACGACCAGGCCGCTGCCCATGCCGTCCAGCGGGGCGATGGCCTGCTGGTTGGCGAAGTGGCGGCGTAGTACGCGTGGTGCGCGCTGGTCGGCCGGGCCTGCGGGGGGTGTTTTTTGCAAGGCTGCAGCATCACAGTCCACGCCTTTGCCGGGGCGGTGCCACAGCAGCGTGACGGCGGGTGTGGGCTCGGCTGTGGCGTTTTTGTCCAGGGTGACGGTTTCGGTGGCGACGCGGTGCTGCGGCTCTTCGACCACCTGGCCGTTCACCTGCACCCAGCCGCCTTCAATGTACAGCTCCGCCTCGCGGCGGGAGCAGCCTGCCAGGTCGGCAACACGTTTGGACAGGCGGATGGGTTCGGTCATGGGTGGGTCAGGAAGAGGGGGCGCTGAGTTTAAGGTGTCAGGCCCGCGATGCTGCGGATACGTTCCACGTGGGCGATGAGTGAGCGTTTGGCGATGGGCCACATACGCGGCGGCACGTCGTCGTAGGCCAGGCTGACCCAGTCTTCCAGCGATCCGTCGGGCAGCGCCAGCATGGCGGTCTGCACCTTGGCTTCGCGCTTCATCCGGTGCGCGCGCAGCTGGGCGATGGCCTGCGGCGCGTGCCCCAGCACATAGCCGTGGGCGGGCAGGATAAATTCAATTTGGTACCTGGCGCAGGCGGCACTCAGCAGGTCGAGGGAGTCGATGTAGTCGGCCATGTTGCCGTCCGGCGGGTCGACCACGGTGGTGCTGCCGTTCAGGATGTGGTCGCCGCTGAACAGCAGGCCGTCTTCCTCCAGCACCAGGCACAGGTGGTTGGCGGCGTGGCCGGGGGTGTGGAGCACTTGCAGGGTGTGGTTGATAGCCAAATCGGACTCTGGCGCCCGTCCAGTAAGCGCAATGCGCTCTTTATTTTGTAGCGTTCTATCGGGTGTGAAGGCGCTGGCGGCCCGTGCGGTGGGCGCGGATGGTAGGCCCAAAATAGGTGGCGCTGCGCGGCCATGCTGCACACACAGGGCCTGCAGCGGTGCCGCGCCGGGCGAGTGGTCGGGGTGCGAGTGGGTGCAGACGATGTGGCGGATGTCGCCGCCTGCCGCGCGCCAGAGCCGCTCCAGGTGTTCCATGTCGGCGGGGCCGGGGTCGATGGCGACATAACCCGTGTCCGGGTCACCCACCAGATAGCTGTTGGTGCCGGGGCCGGTCATCACGCCGGGGTTGGGGGCGGTCAGGCGCTGCACGTTTTTGCGCAGGGCGACGGGGCGCTCGGTTTGCCAGTCGAGGGTGTGGTTCAGCTGGCCGTCGGGGCTGACCATATCCAGCTCGCCGTAGGGCGGCTCGTGTTCCATATAACGTGCGTCCTGCCCGCCCAGCAGCCCGGCGCGCGGGCAACTGGTCCACAGCGGTGTGCCGTGGGCGCAGGCGGCGAGTACGGCGTCCACACTGGCGTAGTTTTGCAAGCGCTCCAGCGTGCGGATGGTGGGGAAGATCAGAAAAAACTGGCCTGCCGCATGCCGCGCCAGCGCGTCGGCCGGGCGCACCCAGACCGGTTCAAACTGCTCGGTTTCATCGGCCACAGGCTCCTGGCCAGCGGGCACACGCGCCACCAGAAACGGCACGTCAAACCGCCGGGGCAGATCGCGGTCGGTGATCCAGTGGGCCAGCACAAACACCTGGTCGGCAGCGAGCTGCAGGCCCTGAGCGCAGCATTGGTCGAGCAGGGGTGCGTTGCGGTCCAGCGCGGCGACGGTGCCCGCGTCGGCCATACGACCATCGGCGTGGTACGCGAGCAGGATGCCCAGCTCCTCGAAGCTCTCGCGGATGGCAGCCACCGCCTGGGTCAGGGCCGTGCCGTCCTGCTGCGGGCGGTGCCGGGCCAGGCCGTGGGCGGCGGCATCGGCGGCGTCGATGCCACCACCGGGGAACACGTACGCACCCGGTGCAAAGCTGGCCGACATCGAGCGCCGGGTCATCAGCACTTCGGTGCCGGGCTGGCCGTCGGGGCCGGTGCCGTCACGCAGCAGCAGTACGGTGGCGGCGGGACGCAGGGGGGCGGGTTCGCGCTGGGCGTGCAGGAGCTGGCTGGGGCGTGTCATGGGTGCATTATGTTGCGCGGATAATCGTGGGCATGCAGATCTCCTTTACCAAAATGCAGGGCGCGGGCAACGATTTTGTCGTGCTCGACGAGACCGCCGGCCGCCTGAACCTGAGCGCGGCGCAGTACCGCTTTCTGGCCGACCGCCACTTTGGTGTGGGGGCCGACCAGATCCTGACCGTGCGGCCCGCGCCCTCGGCGGAATTGGACTTTGAATACGTGATCCACAACGCCGATGGCGGCGAGGTGGAGCAGTGTGGCAACGGCGCACGCTGTTTTGCGCGTTTTGTGCACGACAAAGGCCTGACCACCAAGGACACCCTGCGTGTGGCCACCCGCGCTGGTGTGATCGAGCCGGTGCTGAATGCCGATGGCCGCGTCACGGTGGACATGGGCCAGCCCGTGTTTGACCTGCCCGAGATTCCGTTTGATGCGTCCGGCCTGCAGCCCCAGGCCAGTGGTTCATGGCAAAAATGGCCTCTGGCGACCGTCCTTCCAGCGCCTCTAGCTACTGTTTTGGTAGCAACGGTGTCGATGGGCAACCCGCATGCGGTGCTGCTGGTGGACGATGTGGACACTGCACCCGTCGCCACGCTCGGCCCGCTGATCGAAGGCCATGTGCGGTTCCCGCGCCGGGTGAATGCGGGCTTCCTGCAAGTGGTGTCGCGCACCGAAACGCGGCTGCGGGTGTATGAACGTGGTGCGGGCGAAACGCTGGCCTGCGGCAGTGGTGCCTGTGCGGCCGTGGTGGCGGGCATCCGCCTGGGCCTGCTGGAGCCGCAGGTCGATGTGCTGGCACGTGGCGGGCGGCTTACCATCCGCTGGGACGGCATGGGCCACCCGGTCTACATGACCGGCCCCGCCGTGACCGTATTTGAAGGCCGTATCGACGTGCCAGACAACCTGTAAGCCCTCTATGAGCCTGATCGACATGAAGAACCAAGCCGGTATGAACCCCATCACCGAAGACGACATCGCCAACTACCTGGGCAACAACCCCGACTTTTTCGAGCGCCATGCGCAGGTGCTGGCCACGGTGCAGATGACCAGCCCGCACGGCAACCGCGCCGTGAGCCTGCAGGAGCGCCAGGCCGAGATGCTGCGCGAGAAAATCAAGGCGCTGGAGCACCGCATCATGGAGATCGTGCGCAACAGCAGCGAAAACAGCGTCACCACCGAGCGGCTGCACCGCTGGGCCGAAAGCCTGCTGCTGACCAGCCGGGCGGCTGACCTGCCCGAATGCATCACCAGCGAAATGCGCGAGCGTTTCCATGTGCCGCAGGCGGTGGTCAAGGTCTGGTCGGTGGACGACGCGTATGCAGCGTCCCCGTTTGCCCAAGGTGTGAGTGAAGACGCCAAAAGTTTTGCGGCATCACTCACCAACCCGTTCTGTGGTGCCAACATGGGTTTTGAAGCCGCCAGCTGGCTGCCCGACCCGGCCGCCGCCGCATCGGTGGCATTTTTGCCCCTGCGCGAGGGCGACATCCGCGCTGCGGGCCCTGCGTTTGGCATGCTGGTGTTGGCGTCGCCCGATGCCACGCGTTTTGAGAGTGGCATGGGCACCGAGTTTCTGGAACGTATCGCCGAGCTGGCCAGTGCGGCATTAACCCGACTGAGGTGATGGAACACCCCCGTGCGCCTGCGGCGCTTCCCCCTTGCAGGGGGCGACACCAGCGGCCTGGCAGAGCCAGTTCCGCGGTATCCCTGGAATGGGCCGCGCCCGTTTCATGCGACGCGCAAAACACGCAGCGCCACGGACAACGGCGATGACTTCCCCTGAAACGGCCCTGATCGAGCGTTACCTCGAACACGCGCGGGTCGAAAAACGCCTCGCCGCACGCACCGTGGCGCTGTATGCCCTGCATCTGCAGCAACTGGCCGACAAGGCCGCTGCCGTACCGATCGACCTGCTGCAGGTACACCACGCCCACATCCGGCGCTGGGTGGCGCAGATGCACAGCGCCGGGCGCAGCGGCAGCGGTATTGCGCTGGTGTTGTCCTGCTGGCGCGGTTTCTACACCTGGCTTGGGCGCGAGGGGCAGGTTGCCACCAACCCGGTGCAAAACGTACGTGCCCCCAAGGTGGGCAATGCCCTGCCCAAGGCGCTGGGGGTGGACGCCGCCGTGCAGCTGGCCAGTTTTCAGAACACCGACGCCGACCCCTGGCTCGAGGCGCGTGACGCGGCCATCACCGAGCTGTTGTACAGCTGCGGCCTGCGCGTCAGTGAGCTGACCGGGCTGGACGTGGTGGCCAGCACCAGCGCCGAGCGCGAGGGCCGCGGCTGGGTTGATCTGCAGTCCGGCGAGGTGC
>JAGOEY010000173.1:0-2077 GCA_017997515.1 Burkholderiaceae bacterium
GGGTCCATGGTGAAGTACTCGCGGCTCCAGTCCACGCTGTCGCCCATGCGGCGCATCTGGCTGGTGATGGTGTCGCCGCTTTTTTCTTTCCACTCCCAAATTTTTGCCACAAAGTTCTTGCGGCCCAGGTCGTGGCGGCTGACTTTTTGCTCCTGCAACTGGCGCTCCACCACGATCTGCGTGGCGATACCCGCGTGGTCGGTGCCAGGCACCCACACCGTGTTGTGGCCCAACATGCGGTGGTAGCGCGTGAGGCTGTCCATGATGGTCTGGTTAAACGCGTGGCCCATGTGCAGCGTGCCGGTCACGTTGGGCGGCGGCAGCTGGATGGCAAACGACTCTGCGCCCGCCTCAGGCTGGCCCGTGCCCCGGAAGCCCGCCACGCCGTAGCCGCGTTTTTCCCACTCTGGGCCCCACTGGGCCTCGATGGCGGCGGGCTCGAAAGATTTGGACAGGCTGTTGAGGCCGGGCTGCTGAAGGGTATCGCTCATGGGGGCATAAAAACAGCACCCTGGTGGGGTGCCGTCTGGAACTGTTGCGGAATGCCGCAATTTTAACGGTCTGCCGCTGCGCCCCTGGCGGCATGGTTTTTAAGCGAAATAGGGCTCCTGCGCCCGGTGGTCGGGCGCAAACAGCTATCAATAAGTGAGCGACAGTAGTTTAGACCTCGGTGCCGCCTGGAACGAACTCGGGCCGATCGTTTTGTGCAGGCTTCAACGGCGTGGGGGTCTGGCCTGCTGCGCGTTCCGCACGCCACTGCTGCTTGCGCGCCGTCCACTCGTTGAGGCGGGCATGGGCGGTGGTGCTTTCACGCTGCATCTGCACTGCGTCGGCCAGCTGCGCGGTCAGCTCCAGGCGGATGCCGTTGGGGTCGAAGAAATAGATACTTTTGAAGATGTGGTGGTCGGTCACCCCCAGCACTTCCACGCCGTGCGCCTGCAGCCGGGCCTTGGTGTTTTCCAGCTCCTGCACGGTGTTCACACGGAACGAGATGTGGTTGACCCACAGCGGGGTGTTGGGAGAGGGCAGCGCAGCCTCGTCGTCGCCCAGGTCAAAAAACGCGATGAACGAGCCGTCCAGCAGGCGGAAGAAAAAGTGGGTGTACGGGCAGTATTCCCCCGTGCTGGGCACGTAGTCGCTCTGGATGATGTGGTACAGCGGCAAACCCAGGATGTCTTCGTAGAAGTGCCGGGTTTCTTCGGCGTCGCGGGCCTTGTAGGCGTAGTGGTGCAGCTGCTGCACGGCAGCGGGTGCGGGCAGGTGCGAGAGGTCTTTCAGAACGGCGGCCATGGTGTCTCCTGCGTCTTTCCAGGGGCGGAAAGTGGGGTTTGAAATTTAACTATGCGTAATTGGTTTACTTTATCGTAATTTTTGGGGTCGCGCAAACGCAAAAATGCCGTGCAGACCTGGCGGTGGCACGGCATGGGGGGCATCGGACAAGTGCTGTCCGATGGGCCGGGTTACTGTTTAATCGCTTCGGCCTGGACGATCAGGCGCACGGTTTTCGGCATACCAAACGACACGCCATAGTCCATGCCCCACTGGGTGCGGTCGATGGTGGTTTCAAAGTCGCCGCCGCAGACTTCGCGCTTGAGCATGGGGCTTTGGTAGCAGTTGAAGGTGTTGGCCTTCAGCGTGACGGGGTGGGTCTGGCCCAGCAGCGTCAGTTTGCCTGCCACTTCGCTGACCTTGTCACCGTTGAAGCGGAACTGGTCGGCGCTGAACTGGATGGTGGGGAATTTGGCTGCGTTGAACAGGTCGGCGCTTTGCAGGTGTTTGTCGAACGGTGGTGTGCCGGTGCTGATGGAGGTGGCGTCGATGGTCAGATCCACCTTGCCGGTCTTGCCTGCGCGGTCGAACTGGACCGTGCCTTCTTTCTTGTCAAAACGCCCGCGGTTGGTCGAGGTGCCGAAGTGGCCGATCTCGAAGGTCACAAAGGTGTGTGTGGGGTCGAGCACGTAGGTGGCCGATTGGGCCTGGGCGGTGCCCATGGACAGTGCGGCCAGGGTGGCAGCGGCAGCGAGAGCACGGAAAGAATGGCGCATGGGTCAAGGGTTCCTGTGAAGGGTTAAAGAAA
>JAGOEY010000173.1:2177-4575 GCA_017997515.1 Burkholderiaceae bacterium
AGCTTGCCCACGCCGGTCAGCGCAAGCTTGAACTTGACCTGTACGTCGTCGGCCACCATCGAAGTGTCGGCCCACTCGTTTTCGCCGATCTTGAAGGCCAGGCGTTTGAGCGGCACGGTGCCGGTGGCCACGGTGGTGGCGCCGCTCTGGGTCAGCACCACGGGCACCGTCACATCGCGGCTGGTGCCTTTGATGCTGAGTTTGCCGGCCACGTCGTATTTGCCAGCGCCCAGGCTTTTGATGCTGCTGGACTGGAAGCTGGCTTTGGGAAACTGCGGCACGTTGAACCAGGTGGCTTTGGGCAGCTCGGCGTCACTCTCGGGTGCGCCCAGCGTGGCGCTGGCCAGGTCCACCGTGAAGTTGATCTTGCTGGTGTCGAGTTTGGCCGGGTCAAACGCCACCTGGGCGTCGAACTTCTTGAAGCGGCCTTCGACCGGCACACCCATCTGTTTGCTCACAAAGACCAGCTCACTTTGGGCAGCAACTAGTTTTTGTTCGGCGGCATGGGCGGAGACAGCCAGGCCCAGGGTAGCGGCCAGGGCGAGGGGCGCGGCGAAGCGCAGCTTGGAAAAACGGGTCATAACAATTCCAGAAAAAAGAAAGAGGTGTTCAAGCACGGCCGGGCAACATGCGGCGCACCAGGCCGTCGCGGTCGATCCACTGGTGTTTGAGTGCGCCCGCAATATGCAGCAGCACCAGCCCGGCCAGCGTGAAGGCGGTGATCTCATGCCAGGGTTTGATCAACTCGGCCAGGGCTTTGTCGACCGGCACAAAGTCGGGCAGTGGCAACTGGCCAAACAGCACGATCGAAAAACCCGCCGCCGAGCTGTAGGCCCAGCCCAGCAGCGGCACGGCGAAGAACAGCACATACAGCAGGTGGTGGGTGGCAGTGTGGGCCAGGTGTTGCCAGCGCGGCATGGCCACTGCAATGGTGCGTGGCAGTGCTGGTGGCGGGTTGAAAAGGCGCCACACCAGGCGCAGCAGCGACAGGCCCATCAGGCAGACCCCCGCCCATTTGTGCCAGTTGTAGAGCTTGAGTTTCTGCGGCGAAAACGGCAGGTCGGCCATGTAGAAACCAACCGAAAAAATGCCCACCAGTGCGGCTCCCAGCACCCAGTGCAGCACGATGGCGACAGTGCTGTAGCGGGTGGGGCTTGCGGGGGGTTCGGAGGAAGAAACTGTCGTCATGGAGCGCGGTGGGGTGCGGGCTGTCGGCAAGACAGTGGCGTAGGGGATGTGTGGCCGTGGTGAAACCCGCGGCGCGGCAAAAGTGGGTGCAGTGTAGGAAGCACTGCACGCTTTTTGGTTCAATCAAATTGACGTCGCAGTGCAAAAAATTTGCATGCACTGGTGCTGCACCCAACGCCGTACCCAACCCGTTGGTGGTGGCTCAGTCGGCGCTGAGGGCCGCGTTTTTCCAGGCGTCTGCTGCGGCCTGTGTGTCGTCGCGTTGCTCGGCCAGCAGGGCCAAGGCGCGCCAGGCTTTGCTGCGCAGCGCGCCGTCCTGCAGGCGCTGGGCGGCCTGGGCCAGCAGCGCCTGGGCCTTGCCCCAGAGTTGCCGCTCCACACAGGCCGCACCGGCCAGGTACAGCAGGCGCGGATCGCGTGGGTTGCCCAGTTGGGCGGACTCGATACGGGCCAGCCAGTCGGCGTCGATGCCGTCCAGTGCCGCTTCGAGGGCGGTGACAAGTTTGAGCTGTTGGGCGTCGGGCAGCGTGTCAGGGCGGGACAGCATCAGCTCCCACACCGGCAGCAGCCACTGGCGCACCTGCGCGGCGTCACCGCCCAGTGTGGCCAGACGCTGGGCTGCGTGGATGGCCAGTTCGGGGATGGCACGTTCTGCGGGCTCCAGTGCATTCCACACCTGCAGCAGTTGCGTGGTGTCGTGGGCGCTGTTGACCCATTCGGTGGCCAGACCGCGCACGATGCTTTTGGCTGCACCGGCCGAGAAAGCGCGGTGTTTGCCCAGCAGGCGTGCGGTTTCCAGGGCCTCGCGGGTGCGGCGGGCCTGGCGTGCGGCCTTGAGGCGCAGGCGTAACGCGAGGGTACGGCGGCTGGCACCTTGGGGCAGTTCTTCCAGGCGCTCCAGTGCGGCGGACGCATCGCGGTCCTCCAGCGCCCAGCGTGCGGCGCGCAGCTGGGTGCCTTCGCGGATTTCCTGCGCCTGGGTCGATGCCACCTGGGCCGTGGTTTGCATCGCCAGCGCCAGGTGTTCGTCACGCCGCGTGTGGTTTTGCAGTGCCTGGGCACTTTCGGCGGCAATCAGGTGGGACAGGGCCCGCACCTGCACACCGAGCGCCAGTTTTTCACCGGCGGCTTCGAGTGCGGCCTCTTGGGCGAGTGCGCCGTCAGCGGCTTTGCCCGCACGCACAAAACGGCCTGCCAGCAGGTGGGCAAT
>JAGOEY010000174.1 GCA_017997515.1 Burkholderiaceae bacterium
TCGCGGTTCAGGCCGGGTTCTTCCGTCACCGGGCCGAAATGGTCAAAAAACAGGAAGGGCCCCACCGACTGGCGTGCGCCCGAAGGCAGCAGCCTCCGCACCACAAAACCGCCACCCAGGTCTTTGTTGTGGCCGGTGAGTTGCAGTGTGACTGGCATGGAGGTTCCTTAGTAGGTTTGACTGATTCAGTTATCCATTGCGCTGGCGCAACCCCACCCATCGAATGGCTGCGTAGCAAGCCATGCCAGGGCACCCGTGGAACTGGCTTTGCCAGGCCGCTGGGTGCGCCCCCCTCCGGCCGAAGGCCAGAGAGGGGGCGCGGCGAAACCGCATGGGGGGTGTTTCATCTCAGCCCTTGGTGCGTGCGACGACTTCGGCCACACGTTGACCGTAGAGTTTGCCTGTTTCCAGGTCGCCTGGCAGCATTTCTGCGGCGCTGGCGTCGGACGGCGAGGTGGCCAACAAACCACCATAGCCGCCCACGTAGTTGGGCGAATTACGCGTGGCCGCCTTGTTGTTGCTGGGCATGATGCCCAGGCTGACCCACAAGCCGCTGTGCTGCATAGCCAGTTGCCACAGGAAGGTCAGCGTGGCGAACTTGTCGCCGTTCATGGTGGCGCTGTTGGTGAAGCCGCCGAAGAACTTGTCCTTCCACTGCTGCGAGAACCAGGCTTTGGAGCTGGCATCGGCAAACTTCTTGAACTGCCAGCTCGGGCCGCCCATGTAGGTCGGTGTGCCGAAGATGATGCCGTCGGCTGCGGCCAGGGTGTCCCAGCCGCCTTCGGGCAGGTTGCCATCAGCGTCGATGGCCAGCAACTCGGCATTCGCGCCCTCGGCCACACACTGGGCCAGCCGCTGGGTATGGCCGTAGCCGGAGTGGTAAACAACAACAATCTTTGCCATGGTCAATTTCCTTAAAACAATCAAAAAACCCTGCGGCCTCAACGTTCAGAAGGCCGCGGAGCAGGCCATACCAGTGCACCCGCGGAACCGGCTTTGCCGGGCCGCCAGGTGCGCCCCCCTTCGCGCAGCAGAAAGGGGGGAGCTGCGAAGCAGCTGGGGGGTTATTACGTCTTGTCGAGACTCAAGCGGCCAGGGCCAAACGCGGCGAAGGCCAGCAGACCACCGGCAATGGCAATGTTCTTCCAGAACATCAGCTGGTTCACAAAGGCTTTCTCAGCAGGCAGCGCCCAGTAGTTGTGGAAGAACACGGCGGCAGCCACGGTGAACAGGGCCAGCACAAAAGCCACCCAGCGGGTCTTGAAGCCCACCAGCAGCAGCACACCAAAACCCAGCTCGACCAGGATGGCCAGCGCCGCACCGGCTGCGGGCAAAGGCAGCCCCACCGAGCCGATGTAGCCCACAGTTCCGGCAAAACCGGTGAGTTTGGAGAAACCGGCCGGAATAAACAGGGCGGCCAGCAGGATACGACCGAGCAACGCCAGGGCGTCGTGGCCAATGGAAGGGGATGAAGTGGTATTGGTAGCCATGGTGAAACTCCTCAGTGGAAAAATTGAAAGGGAAAAAACTTAAACACGCGCAAATCAAGCAGCCAGGTCAAACACCAGCACTTCGGCATCAACGCCTGCGTCCAGCGTCAGCAGCGATTCGTCGGCCAGCAGTGCAGCATCACCGGCTTTCAGTGTGCGGCCATTGGCATCCAGCTGGCCACGCACCAGGAACACATAGGCCTTGCGCTGCGGGTCCAGCGGCAGACTGGTCTTTTCCGCGCCATCCAGCAGGCCCGCATACAGCGCCGCATCGGCGTGGATGGTGACGGAGCCATGGGCACCATCAGGCGACGCCACGAGCCGCAATGTGCCACGTTTTTCTGCAGGCGCAAACGTCTTTTGCTCATAACTTGCCGCGATTCCGCGCACATTGGGCTGGATCCAGATCTGCAGGAAATGGCTCTCGCTGGGTGCGTGGTTGTATTCACTGTGCTGCACACCGTTGCCCGCACTCATACGCTGCACGTCACCCGGCGGAATGGTCTTGACGTTGCCCATGCTGTCCTTGTGGGCCACTTCACCTTCCATCACGTAGCTGATGATTTCCATGTCGCGGTGGCTGTGGGTGCCAAAACCCATACCGGGTGCAATACGGTCTTCGTTGATGACCCGCAGGTTGCCCCAGCCCATGTGCTGGGCGTCGTAGTAGCCTGCGAACGAGAAACTGTGGAAGGACTTGAGCCAGCCATGGTCTGCATAACCGCGGTCTTGGGAAGGGCGAATTGTCAGCATGAATATCTCTCCTTGTGAAGACTGAACTTTATGCGCCGAGACGTGTTTTGACGTCCATTCCGTTTGATGAAATACTTCAAATAATTTGAACTAACATTGCGCCACCATGCAAATATCCCGCCACGTACTCACGCCCGATGCTTTGGCCATGCTGCAGACCATCGCCGAAGAAGGCAGCTTTGCCGGTGCGGCCCGCGCGCTGGGCCTGGTGCCCAGTGCCCTCACCTACCGCGTGCGGCAGATAGAAGATGCACTCGACGTGCTGCTGTTCGACCGCAGCGCCCGCCAAGCCGTCCCCACCGAGGCGGGGGCCGAGCTGCTGCGCGAAGGGGCTCGGCTGCTGCTGGAGATCGACGCCGTGGCGCACCGTGTCAAACGGGTCGCCACGGGCTGGGAGCCCCAACTCACCCTGGCCGTGGACGGCATCATTGCGCGCACCACCTTGCTGGAGCTGGTGGAAGCTTTTTTTGCACTGCAGCCCCCCACGCGCCTCAAGATCCGCGACGAAATCCTGTCGGGCACGCTGGAGGCGCTCACCTCCGGCCAGGCCGACCTGTCGATCGGGGTTGTGACGGAGGCCGCCAACACCACAGGCATCCAGGTCAAACCCCTTGGCAACGTGCCTTTCATTTATGCCGTCGCCCCGCACCACCCTTTGGCCACTGCGGCAGAACCCATCACCGACGACATGCTGCGCCAGCACCGCGCCATTGCCGTAGCCGACTCGGTACAGCGCGGCGGGTCGGTGACGGTGGGCCTGCTCAGCGGCCAGGACGTGTTCACCGTGCCCAGCATGCAGACCAAGGTGCAGGCCCAGCTGCGCGGGCTCGGTGGCGGCTTTCTGCCCGAACCTGCTGTGCGGCCGTATGTGGAGACCGGCATGCTGGTGGTCAAACGGGTGGCCCGCCCGCCGCGCCAGATCCCCGTGAGTTACGCCTGGCGCACCGGCACACGCCAGCCCGGGCGGGCGCTGCAGTGGTGGCTGGACCAGTTGCAAAGCACCACCACCCGCGCCGCTTTGCTCGAGTGGCGGTGAATAGGTACACCCCCAGGCTTTTTCACTGCGTGTAAACGCCAACCCCCTTGCAGGGGGCAACACCGACGGCCCGGCAGAGCCGGTTCCGTGGTGTTTGCTGGAAGGGTGCTTGGCGCTTTGCGCCTTGCACGGCAAGCCGTACGGGTTCACCACGAACAAAGGGGGTAGAGCGGGCGTGTAGAGTGGTGGTGTTCACAACCTGAACTGTATAAATCCAATCAGCCTAGGGGACCCTATGACACGCCGTACCAAACCGTTGCGCCCTCCCGCCACAGAGACCGCCGACACCCCTTCCGGACAAAAACATTTCGCCGTCATCGGTGCAGGCATTGCAGGTATCACCTGCGCCCGCACACTGCTGCAGGCTGGCCACCGCGTCACGGTGTTTGAGAAAAGTGCGGGCGTAGCGGGCCGTATGGCCACGCGTGACAGCGCCTTTGGCAGCTTTGACCACGGCGCGCAGTATTTCACCGTGCGCGACCCGCGTTTTGCGCTGGCGCTGGACACCGCCAAGGGTGTCAGCCGCCCTTGGAGCGCCACCACCGTGCGGGTGCTCGACACCTTTGGCCGGGTGGCCGCCGCCGGGCTGGCTGCACGCGAACCGCATTGGGTGCCCTCCCCCGGCATGAACGCGCTGGTGCGCCGCTGGGCGCAGCCGCTGGCCGCCAGCACCGAGCTGGAAACCCAAGTCACCCGCATCGAACGCGACGCGCTGAACCGCCAGCAATGGCAACTGCGCACCACCGGCACCCCGGGCACGCCTGATGCACAACATGTTTTCTCGGGCTTTGACGGCGTGATGCTGGCCATACCCAACCCACAGGCGCATGCCCTGCTGCAAGCCTCGTCGCTGCTGCCCCGCATGGCGCAGCAGATCGCCAAGGTCGAAGTGGCTCCGTGCTGGACACTGATGCTGGCTTTTCCGCAAGCCATCGCCACCCGCATCGGCCCGCAGTGGAACGCCGCCCGCAGCACCCACCACCGCATCGCTTGGCTGGCACGCGAGTCGTCCAAGCCGGGCCGCGGGGGCATCGAACGCTGGACGGTGCAGGCGAGCGCGGCCTGGTCGCTCGAACACCTGGAAGACGACGCCCCACGCATCCAGGCCAAGATGCTCAAGGCGTTTTCCGAAGTCACCGGCGTACGCGCCGAGCCGTCACATGCCGAAGTGCACCGCTGGCGTTATGCCCAAACCACCACCCCCCTTGGTGCCAGCCACCTGTGGGACGCCAAGAGTGGCATTGGTGCCTGCGGTGACTGGTGTATCGGCCACCGGGTGGAAGACGCGTTTGT
>JAGOEY010000175.1 GCA_017997515.1 Burkholderiaceae bacterium
TCACCCCGCTGGGGGACACCGACCCCTTCACCCCCACGCCGCAGCGGCCGGTGCGGGTGCGGGCGCGGTCGATGCCGGTAGACACCCACTTCCAGCCCCACCGCCATGCCTGGGCGCAGCTGGCGTACTGCTCCGTTGGCATCGTGCAGGTCACGGTGGCCACCCCCGGCGAGGTCACCACCTACATCGTGCCGCCCTCGCGCGGCGTCTGGATTGCGCCGGGTGCGCGGCATTCCATTACCGTGCTGGAGGCCGCCGAGTTCCGCACGCTGTACATGGACGCCAGCGCCACACCCACCGGCTGGGACGGCTGCCGTGTCATCGTTATATCCGCGCTGGTGCGTGAGCTGATCCAGGCGCTGGACGCCCCCGACGGCCAACCCGGCAGCCCCCGCGAACAGATGCTGACCGCCCTGGTGCTGGACGAAATCACCCACGCCGACACCCATGCACTGGGCGTGCCCCTGCCCCACGCCGACAGCGGCGACAAACGCCTGCGTGCGCTGTGTGAGGCAGTGTTGCGGGAGCCATCGGCCCGCACCACACTCGCCACCCAGGCCGCCAGCGTGGGAGCGAGTGAACGCACCATGGCGCGCCTGTTCCGCGAGGAGCTGGGCCTGGGTTACCAGCAGTGGCGCCAGCAGGTGGCGCTGGCGCATGCGCTGCCCCTCATCAGCCGGGGCACACCCATCAGCGATGTGGCAGCGGCCAGCGGCTACACCAGCGACAGCGCGTTTTCGGCCATGTTCAAGACGGCCATGGGGCAGCCACCGCGTTACTTCCAGGGGCACACAAAACCATGACGACTGGCAAGCCTTGGGTACGCGCCGCCTGCCTGCGTCTGTCCATACCGCTGCTGTGTGTATGGCTGGCGCTCGTGCCAACAGCCCATGCGTCAGAGACCTCAGTGACCTCAGAGATAGCTGCGCCCTACCAGGCGTTGCTGCTGCAAACCCCTGGTGCATCGGGTCTGCTGCATGTGGTCGCGTCTGCGCCGCTCGACGTGGGCAACCCCGCCATCACCACCGCAGTGATTGCGGTCCACGGCCATTCGCGCGATGTGATGCGCACGTTCCAGGCGACCACCGCAGCCGCAGGTGCCAGCCAGATGGCCCACACGCTGGTGCTGGCCCCCGTCTTCCAGGTGGCAGCAGCCCGCGCCACACGCTGCCACAGCCCCGGTCTGCCCGCCGCGCAGGCCGGTGACCTGCTGTGGACCTGCAGCTCCTGGCAACAGGGTGCTGCCGCGCAGAACACACCCGGCATTACCCCGATCACCGCCTTCATGGCCATCGACCAGCTGGTGGCCCATGTGCTGCAGCAGTTCGCATCCGTCAAGACGGTAACCATCGCGGGTTTCTCGGCGGGCGGCCAGCTGGTTCAGCGTTATGTCGGGTTGGCAACCGCAAGCGTGCGGCCCGTGCACAGGCGCTACGTGGTGGGCAGCCCCAGTTCGTGGTTGTACTTTGACCCCGAGCGGCCCTTGCCCACACGTGACGGGCACGCTGCCGATTGGTCAACATGCACCACGGAAACCTGCGAGTTCACCCTGTCCAAACCCGCCGCAGCCGACAGCGGCACCTGCCCCGGCTACGACCAATGGAAATATGGCACCGGCCACTGGCCTACCACCCATGGGCGGAGCGCCACCGAGGCACGTGCCGCCTATGTGGCGGCCGACGTCACCTACCTGCTGGGCGCGCAGGACACGGGCAGTGGCAAAGGGACGGCCTACAGCGTGCTGGACACCACATGCCCCGCACAACTGCAAGGCCCCTACCGCCTGCAGCGCGGGCTGGCGTATGCCGCGTATGACAAAGCCCGGCTGGCGGGCGGCGCGCACCGTCTGATGCCCCCTGCAGAAGGTTGCAGGCACGACGTGCGTTGTGTGTTCACTTCGGGGTCTGGGCGGGCGGCGCTGTTCCCAGCATCAAAATAAGAGCCAAATTGGCCTGTAGCGCACACTCCACCTGCGCTAGCAGCTACTCAATTTATAGCAACCACTAAAGTAGTGGCGGCGACTTCACACCCTACAAAAAGCGCCGCAGCATCCCCATCACCTGGTCCAGCCGTTTGCCATACGGCGGGTAGAACAGGTAACCCGCTGCCCAGCGCGACTGGAACAGCACCGGCTTTTGCTGGGTGAAACGCAGAAACCCGGTTTCACCGTGGTACGCGCCCCAACCACTGTCGCCCACACCGCCAAAAGGCAGGTTCTCGTGGGCGATGTGCATAAGTGTGTCGTTCACCGTGACACCCCCACTCACCGTACGGTGTAACACTTGGTCGCGTGCGCCGGTGTTGCTGCCAAACCAGTACAGCGCCAGCGGGCGCGGGCGGGCGTTGATGTAGCCGATGGCATCGTCCAGCCGGTCGTAGGGCAGCACCGGCAGGATGGGGCCAAAAATTTCTTCCTGCATCAGGGGCATGGTGTCGGTGGTGCCAAACACCAGCGCAGGCAGCAGCTGGCGGTGCGGGCCGGTGGTTGATCCGTCGGTGGATGCGGAAGTGGCCGCACCGGGCTCAATCCATTGCACCTGCGCACCCTGTGCGCTGGCATCGGCCACCAGCTGCTGCAGCCGCGCGTAGTGGCGCGGGCTGATGATGGCGGCGTAATCAGCATTGCCCGCAATCTGCGGAAACAGCCGTGCCACGGCACGTGTGTAGGCGGCCGCAAATGCCGCCTCCTGGCCACGTGGCAGCAGCACGTAGTCGGGCGCAATACAGGTCTGCCCGGCATTGAGCAGCTTGCCGTGGGCGATCTTCAACGCGGCGTCTTCCAGGTCACACTGCGCGTCCACGATACAAGGCGACTTGCCGCCCAGCTCCAGCGTGGTGGGGGTCAGGTTGGCAGCGGCGGCCTGGGCCACCTTGCGGCCCACATTGGTGGAGCCGGTGAACAGCAGGTGGTCAAACGGCAGCGCCGCAAAGTCGCTGGCCATGGCGGCGTCGCCCGTCACCACACACAACTCATCGGGCGCAAACAGGCGGGCCACCAGCTCGGCCATCAGCGCCGAGGTTTGGGGCGTCAGCTCACTGGGTTTAAGCATCACGCGGTTGCCCGCCGCCAACGCGGTGATGACCGGCCCCAGCGCCAGCTGCACCGGGTAGTTCCACGGTGAAATCACCCCCACCACACCCAGCGGCTGGCGCTGGATCTCACCGCGCGAGGGCTGCAGGTAAATAGGGGTGTGTACTTTCTGGGGCTTCATCCAGCGCGCCAGATGGCCCAATGTGTGCGACAGCAGCGTGCGCAGCACAAAGATGTCGGCCACTTCGGTCAGTTTGGCGGAGCGGATGCCAAAGTCGGCCTGCACCGCGTCGGCCAGCGCCGGGCCATGGTCGTCAAGCAGGGTGCCGATACGTTGGAGCCGGTCACGGCGCACGGCCAAAGGCACGTCCAGGGCCGCACGGCTGGCCTGGTACTGGGCATCGAACAGGGAGCGCAGGTCGGGTGTAGTCATGGCGGCGATGGTAGCCGCGCCACACCGGTCGTGCGCATGGGGGAGACGTTTTGGAGTGTCCTGACTAACCCGCCAAAACTACACAAACCACCCGGTTCAGGAGCGCGGCTCCTTAACCTCCACGTCGGTCACATCGGTCAAATCCCGGCGCGGAGCGGGCTCACCGCTTTGGGGGCCTGGCCAGGGGCCGGGCGCGCGGTTGAAGCGGTTCCAGCCGTCCTGGGGATTAAAACGCATCACCCACGGCGTGACGGGGCGACCTGTGAGCCGCGCCCACCCGGCACGCAGGGCCCAGATGCAGGCCAGCACCAGCACGGCGAACAGCAGCGTGGCCGCAAACACCAGCCCCATGAACAGGAACACCACACGCAGGAAGAAGCGGGCAATCCCCGCGAAAAAATCGTTCACTACAGGTCTTTCATCAAAACAGCATCAAAAAAAGCTGCAACCGGCAGGATATCCGGTTACAGCTTAGGCCTGGCTTATTGGCCCGGTCGGGTGAAGTGGAATACTCCGGGCTCCTGCACCGGGTCCACACTCACCTCCACGGTGTCTTTCGGGCCAAACACACCTTCAAGCAACAGCTTCGAGAGCGGATTCTCGATACGCTGCTGGATCGCGCGCTTCAGCGGCCGTGCACCAAACACCGGATCGAAGCCCACCTTGGCCACCTCGGCCAGTGCGGCGGGGGCCACATCCAGCACGATGTCCATCCGGGCCAGGCGTTCGGCCAGCACCCGCAGCTGGATGCCTGCAATCGCCTCGATGTTCTTTGCGTCCAGCGCATGGAACACCACGGTCTCGTCGATGCGGTTCAGGAACTCGGGGCGGAAGTAATTCTTCAACTCGTCCGTCACCGCATCCTTGATCTCATCACTCGGCCGCCCCACCATGGCCTGGATGATGGGTGAACCAATGTTGCTCGTCATCACAATCACCGTGTTCTTGAAGTCCACAGTGCGGCCCTGGCCATCTGTCAGACGGCCATCGTCCAGCACCTGCAGCAGCACGTTGAACACGTCCGGGTGCGCCTTTTCCACTTCGTCGAGCAGCAGCACGCTGTA
>JAGOEY010000176.1 GCA_017997515.1 Burkholderiaceae bacterium
GCGGCGGGCATTTTGGCGGGGGCCATCACTGCGTTCCACACTTCGATGTTGATGCCTTTGGCACCCAGCTCGTCCATGGATGGCAGGTCGGGCGCCAGCGGGCTGCGGGCTGCAGACGTGACAGCAATCGCCTGCAGCTTGCCTGCCTGCACCATCGGGGCGACGGTGGAGTTGGGCAGCAGTGTCATCTGGATCTGGCCGCCGAGCATGGCGTTCAGGATGGCAGGGCCGCCCGCAAACGGCACATGCAGGGCGTCGAACTTCAGGCTTTCCTTCAGCAGCTCCATGCCCAGGTGCCCGCCGGAGCCTGCGCCCACCGAGCCATAGGCCAGCTTGTCACCGGCTGCCTGGGCGGACTTGACGAAGGCCGCAGCCGTCAAAGGCGTGGCGGGTTTGGGTGCAGCCCACACCAGCGGAGCGCTGCCGACCAGGGCGATGGGCGCAAAGTCCTTGATGGGGTCGTAGGGCAGCTTCGCGTACAGGAACTTCGAGCTGGTCAGCGCGCCGTTGCCAATCACGCCAATGGTGTGGCCGTCGTCCGACTTGGCCACCACGTCGGCACCAATGTTGCCGCTGGCACCGGGGCGGTTTTCCACAATCACGGCCTGGCCCAGGGCTTTGGACAGCGGCTCGGTCAGCAGGCGTGCCTGGATGTCGGGCGACGATCCTGCGGGGTAACCCACGACGATACGCAGGGCCTTGGTGGGCCACGCCGCCGTCTGGGCAGAGACACCGGCTGCGCACAGCGCCAGGCCGGTGGCCATCACAGCCGTGCGCACGATGAAGTGGCGCTTGCCTGCGGTTGGGGGGATTGTTGTCATGGGGTGTCTCCTGGTGTGAATGAAGAAAAAAGAGCCGTCTTTGCGGGCTGCCGGGTATACGTCGGGGGTGACTGTAGCGGCTGCGCCTCCGCAGCCGGTGGCGGGGCTGCCGGGGCCAGTGCGTCTTGGCGCACCTGGCTCAGCAGTTCAAAAAATGCGGGGGGTGACACCGGCGCCGCCACCGGGGCCAAGGTGGCCGCCAGTTGTACAGCGCTGGTACTGAGTGTGCTGCGGTCCAGACCTTGCAGCAGCACCACGGCTTCGCTGCCTTGTTCTGTGGATGTATCAAGGGTGGCGCGGTTGGCGATGGGAAAGTCACCCGACGCAGAGACCCAGCCCCACTGCGCACTGACCACGGCGGCGCGCGCAACCAGGGCGTTCAGCGCGGCTTCCAGTGCAGCAGCCATCACTGCCGCGTCGCCGTGCAGATGCAGCGTACACAGCTGGCTGGCGCTGGACGGGCCGACAACACCGCCCAGTCGGCAGGGCAGACGAAAGAAGTCCGTCAACCCTGTGCGCATACGCGCAGACCAGGGTGTGGGGTATGTGAACACATCGCGGTAAGGCGCGGAGTCCAGCGCGTCCAGGCTATCGAGCCAGTAGCAGGTGAAGTACAGCGGTGTGCCGTTCGCAGTGGGCTCCCAACTGCGGTACCGGCGGGCCTCGATGAAGCCGGGCAGGCCCACCCGCTCGGGCACATGCTCCATGGTGTGCCAGGTTTCGTATTCGGGCTGCAGCGCGGGGCTGCTGATGCTGTTCCACAGCGCCAGGAAGGCGCCGGGCTGTCGCGTCATGCCACCTCCGCAGCATCACGGGTGCCGGGCAACACCATCACCTTGGTGGCACTTTTGTTGCGCGCCAGCGTGAAGCCCGCATACGCATCGGGCAGCGGCACGCGGTGGGTGATCATGTGGCGCAGCGTGTCCTGGTGGGTGCGCATGTAGTCCACCACCACAGGCCAGTTGTGTTCGGGCGCGCGGTACGAGGCGCGGATCTGCTGGTGTTTGCGCACCATGGCGGTCAGGTCAATCGGCACGGGCGCCGCGTGGATGCCGGTCACCACGAGCACGCCGTGGGGCTTGAGCGCGACCAGCGCCGGGTTGATCACCGCTGCGGCGCCGGTGGCTTCAATCACCACGTCGAATGGGCCCTCGGCCAGGTAGGGCGCGAGGCCCTGCTCCATACCCCCCGTTTCTGCAAAGTCCACCAGATCTTCAAACCCCATCTGGCGCAGCACCTGCAGGCGCGCGGCGTCGCCGTGGCCGGCCACCACCACCTGGCGCGCACCGGCAGCGCGTGCAAACAGCGCGATGCCCTGGCCAATGTTGCCGGGGCCGAGTACCAGCACACGGTCGCCCGGGGCCACACCACCCATCCGCACGGCCTCGTGGCTCACGGTCAAAGGCTCGGCCATGGCGGCCACTTCGGCGCTGACACCGGCAGGAATCGGCACGCAGTTGCGCGCGGGCACCAGCACCCAGGGCGCAAACGCGCCGTCGCGGGTCACACCAATGCCGCGCCGCGTCACACAGCCGTCCGGGTTACCCGCCGCACACGCGGCACAAACACCACAGGTGACCGACGGGCGCACGGCCACCAGTTGCCCGGGGGCCAGGCCTTCAACACCCTCCCCCAGCGTCGCCACCTCGCCGCTGAACTCATGGCCCACCGTGACCGGCAGCGCGGCGGTGAGGAAGTGGTAGCTGGACGTCCACTCGTCGATGTGCAGATCGGTGCCACACACCCCCGCCGAGCTGACGCGCAGCAGCACCTCACCCGGGCCGGGGGCCGTGGGCGCGGTGGTTTCGGTCAGGCTCAGGCCTTTGCCAGGCTGGATTTTGCGCAGGGAGTACATGGCGTGGTGGGGCTTTGTGGAGGAATGGCGGGAGTGTCACGCGCCTCAAAACATACGTAAAAGACTCATTTCATATCAAAAACATATTCATAAAATATGGCAGCACCTCTGGAGACTTTATGGAACTGCGACACCTGCGTTACTTCGTCACTGCAGCCGAGCTGGGCAGCATCACCCGCGCGGCGGAGAAGCTGTTCATCGCCCAGCCGCCGTTGTCCGCCCAGCTCAAGCAGTTGGAAGAAGAAGTGGGTGTGCCGCTGCTGGTGCGCCTGCCGCGGGGGGTGCGGCTGACCGAGGCGGGTGAGTCATTTCTGGAAGATGCCCGGGCCATCCTGGCGCGTGCGCAGCAGGCCGCTGTGCGGGCGCGGGAGCGCCAGTCCGGCCAGCGCGCCACGCTGCGCCTGGGGCTGGTGCCGTCCACCATCCACTCGGTGCTGCCCGGCTTTTTGCGGCGGGTGCACGAGGCCGGGCTGGTGGTGCGTATCGAGTCGCGCGAGATGATCACATCACAACAGCAGCTGGCGCTGCGCAACGACGAAATCGACCTGGGTTTTGCCCGCCCCGGCGCGAGTGGCATGCCGGTGGAAACCGTGGCGTCGATTGACGACCCGTACTGCCTGGCGCTGCCCACCGACAACCCGCTGGCCCACAGCCGCGCACCGGTTGCGCTGAAGCTGGCGGCGCATGAGCAGTTTGTGACTTTTGCGCGTTACCAGGTGGCCGACTACTTCGACCGCACCGCCGCGCTGTGCCAGGAGGCGGGCTTCACCCCCGACATCCGCCACGAGGCCGGGCAGTTCGTCAACGTGCTGGCGCTGGTGGCGTGTGGGCTGGGCGTAGCGATCGTGCCCGCGTCGTTCTCCACCCTGCCCGCTGCAGGTGTGGTGTTCCGCCCGCTGGAGGCGTCACGCGACAAAAGCCGCTTGGCGATTCTGGGGCGACCCGGGCAGCAGCAGGATGGGTGGTCACAGCAGGTGGCGCAGCTGGCCGCGGCGGAGCTGGAGAGTCTGGCGGCGCGGCTGGCGGGTGGGCCTTTTTAGCAAAATTTCACACCAAAACCGCCTCTAGCGCATATTGAACGGGCGCAGACAGCTATCCAATTAATAGCACACCACAACTACACCCTCACGCGTCCGGCTCGCCCACTTTCCGCGTCTGCCGCGCCAGCGCCCACGCCATCAGGCCCAAAGCCAGCACACCGGCCAACAGCACACCCCACAGCACCATGGTTTTGGTCGAAGTTTTATTGCTCAAGTCAGGTGCCTGCACGCTGGCTGGAACATTCGCTGCGCCTGCGGCAGCAACCTCTGTGCGGGCCAGCGGCAAAGTGTTTTCCTGCGCGGGCTGGTAACCGGGCACCAGGCTCTGCAAAGGCAGGTACGCACTCGCCGCAGCTTGGGCGTCCGTGGCGGGGAGGCCCGCCGCGAGCGTGAACGGCGCGTCACCACTGGCCACAAACACCAGTTGCACCGGATCAAACTCCACCGACACGGCAGGCGGCGCGGTGAAGCCTGGGGTTTTGGTGTCTGCCTCAACACGGATGTCGCGCCAGCTGTTGCCTTGGTAGGAAGGCAGCGTAATGGCGGCACTGCGCTGGTCAACACCTGCAGTCTGCAGGCTGTACACAACGGCCTGGGCCAGCGATGTCCACGGCTGTTGGTTGCCGTTGCGGCCCAGCACCCGCACGGGCACCAGCACATTGCTGCCCTGCGGGGTGATGCCGATAGCGGCCACAGGCGTGGCAAACGGCAGAGAAAAACCCAGCTCGTGTGGTTTGTTTTGAGTGGGCAGGTTGACCTGCACGGTGGGACGTGCGGCGGCTGCGGCGCTGCGTGATGTGGTCACGGT
>JAGOEY010000177.1 GCA_017997515.1 Burkholderiaceae bacterium
ATCAAACCAGCGCCAACACCACGGTGACCGTGGTGCCCGAGATCCCCGATTCCACCGTGAACGTGCCGCCAATCCGCGCCGCACGTGCCGCCATGCTGCGCATGCCCACACTCAGGCCCGCGCGTTGCACAGCGTCCACGTCAAACCCCACACCGTCGTCTTCGATGCGCACCACCAGCGTGCCGGGCTCGGGTTGCAGACACTCCACGCGCAGGTGTGGGGCCCGGCTGTGTTTGATGACATTGGACAGCGCCTCTTCCACCAGACGGCTCAGGCCCAGGCACTGCAGCGCGCTGGGGCGGCCCTGCCACTGCGGGGCGATCTTCCACTCCGACACCACGCCCAGCTCATCCAGGATACGGGTGAAGCGGTGGCGCAGCGGCGCAGCCCACTGCACGGGTGTGGCCGGCACCACTGCGCCCGCGCTGGATCCGTGGTCGATCACCTGGCGCAGGTCGTCGCGCATCACCTTCATCAGCGACAGCACCCGCTCATTGGATAGCGGTTCGTGCGCCTGCTCCACCAGCGCCATGCTGCGCACCAGGCTGCCGCCCAGGCCGTCGTGCAGGTCGTGCGAAATCTGCATACGCTCTTGCAACATGGCGTGGGCCATCGCTTGGGTGTGCTCGCGCGCCAGCACCTGGGCCAGCTCGGCACGCGCCGCGTCCACGCCGTCACTCAGCTCGTGGTTAAAACGCTCAATGCGCTGCATGCCCACCGCCAAACGTCCGCCCACCAGCAGCGCCATACACACGGTGGCCAGCAGGCCCGACACGGCTGACCACGTTTCGTGCGCCTGCCAGTTGGCCAGCACAATCACCACGTCACGCACACCCACCACCAGGAACACGAACCAGCACAGCGCCAGCAGAATGTGCTGCGGCTCACGTGTGCGCCAGGCATGCCACTGGAACTGCAGGCAGTTGGCCAGAAACACCAGCACAAAACCCACCCACACAAAGGTAAACACAGGCCCCACCATCGGCTGCGGCACCAGCACCACAGCCGCCACCGCCAGCGCAGCCACTGCGCCCAGCACCCGCTCCAGCCGAGGCAAATGCTGCCCGCCAAAGCGCCAGGTAAACCGGCAGAAGCACCACACGTACACCACATAGGCCGCGATGTTCAACCGCGACAAACCCATGGTGTGGTTAAACGGCCAGGGGCTCGTGGCCATCAGCGTGTACAGGTACAGCACCCAGCACAGCGACATCAGCGCGTACCACCCGTAGGCGTGCTCTGACCGGCGCATGGCCCACACCACCAGAAACAAACACCCTACTGCCGTCGATAAACTGGCCGTTATGACATAGACCGTGCGTTGCCGCCATGTGCGGCTGGCGTGTGTTTCTTGCACCGCTGCCGGGCTGCCAAGCCGCAGGTGGCCCAGCCCGGGCGACAGCTCCACCACCCCCACTGCCCGCACCCACACCGTGTTCACACCCGCGTGTAAGCCCGACTCGGGCAGCACCCACCAGCGCGGCATGTTCCAGCTGCGCGACAGCGGCTCCACCAGCGACGTGTCGCGCCACAACAAGTCCCCGTTGGAATACACCGCGCCCGCCATGCTGATGCCGTCAATACCTAGTGCCACCGGCATGGGTGCCATGGTGCTGTCCACACAGCCGCGCTCCCAGTCGATGCGGTACCACACGGCCCCCTGGTGGCCGGGCCAACTGCGCGACCAGTCATTGGGCAGGGTGACGGATATCCAGCCTTGGTCTGGCCGGTCAAGGCTTGCGTCGACCGCAGATCCATGGGTTGTGGCTTCGGCATTGGCACGTGCCGCCGTCACGGCCAGCACGCGAGGTATGCAAGCTGCTGGCGCGGTGGCGGCGGGTATTTCCTCAGCGGCCCACACTGGTGACTCCCAGATTCCGCCCCACATCAGCACCAGCACAACAAGCAGCCAGCGCAGGCCGCCCAGGCTCACTCCAGCACCCCCTGCGAGCGCGCTTTCTGTACCGCCATGGTGCGCGACGACACCGCCAGCTTGCGGTAGATACGTTTCACATGGCTCTCCACGGTGTAGCGCGACAGGAAGAGTTGCTCTGCAATCTCGCGGTTGCTCAGCCCATCGGCCACCAGCTGCAAAATTTCGGCCTCGCGTTTGCTCAGCGCCTCGGCCGATGCCTCGGCGGGCGCGGCAAGCGCCGAAGCCGGCAACAGCTCCAGAATGCGCCGAGCAATAAACGGGTCAATCGGTGCACCACCACGCAGCACACTGCGGATGGACAGCGACACCTCGATGTCGTCGCGTTCCTTCAGCACATACCCCGTGGCCCCGGCACGCAGCGCGCCCAAGATCGCCTCCTCCGAGCTCCAGGCCGACACCACCAGGATGCCCAGGCCCGGGTCGTCCGCCCGCATCTGCGCAATCAGCGCCATGCCGCTGCCGTCGGGCAAGGCCAGGTCCACCAGCGCCAGCGCCACCGGCTGCGCCGCCAGGCAGGCCCGCGCCTCGGCCAGCGACGCGGCAAACACCAGCGCGTCAGGTGTGTAACCCAACTGCAGCAGCACACCACGCAGGCGCTGCTGCAGCAAAGGCTCGTCCTCCACCACCAGCACCGGGGCGGGGAGCGTCGACTCGAAAGGAAACGACAAGGATCCGGGCAAAGCTTCAGGCATGGGGACGGGCACAAGGGCAGGAAAGGGCCGCCATCAGGCGGGCGGCAGGCAAACTGCGCCATCGTAGGCGACACACACCGTTCCGGCTATCCCTGAAATCGGTGATTTTTGCGTTCAGAACGACTGAGAACGTGTTCACGACCTCAGTCGTCATCCCCCTCCGCCAACCCCGGAAACAGCACTTCGGTGTAGCCAAACTGGGTGAAGTCGCGCACCCGCATGGGGTAGAGCTTGCCGATCAGGTGGTCACACTCGTGCTGCACCACGCGGGCGTGGAAGCCGCTCACGGTGCGGTCGATGGGGTCACCGTACTGGTCTACACCGGTGTAGCGGATATGCACAAAACGCGGCACCACACCCCGCAAACCGGGCACGGACAGGCAGCCCTCCCAGTCACTTTCTTCAGCCGCGTCCAGCGCAGTGATCACCGGATTCAGCAGCACGGTGCGCGGCACGATGGGTGCGTCCGGGTAACGCGGGTTGGGCGCGTCGGTGCCAAAAATCACCAGCTGCACATCCACCCCGATCTGGGGTGCGGCCAGACCTGCACCGTTGACGGCATGCATGGTGTCAAACATGTCGGACACCAGCAGGTGGATGGCGTCGGAGTCAAAGTCCGCCGCGGGCACCGGGGGCGCAATACGCAGCAGGCGGGGGTCTCCCATTTTGAGGATGGTGCGGACGGTCATGGGGCTGGATGGGTGTTGTCGTAGGGAACGTTGAGCATACCCACTTCACACTCTGGAGCCTGCACGTCGCAGGGAACGCAAAGACTTACAACATACGGCCCCATTCTTGACCTTGCGCAAACCAGTGCCACATACACCTGCCTAAAATTCAGGCACGGTGCCACACCGGCATCCGCGCAGGGTTTCCTGCTCCGTGCTTTTTTTGAAAGATTGCCATGACACGTTCCGTGATTCTTCGCTCTGCCATCCGTTCGCTGCTGGCCGTTGGTGTGTTTGCCGCCGCCTCGGGTGCCGCCATGGCCGCGCCCAACTGCACCGTCGAGATCGAAGGCAACGATGCAATGCAGTTCAACCTGAAAAATATTGACGTCAGCAAGGCATGCAAGGACTTCACCGTCAAGCTGAAACACTCCGGCAAACTGCCCAAGGCGGCCATGGGCCACAACTGGGTGCTGACCAAAACGGCTGATGTGCAGGCTGTAGCGGCAGACGGCATCCCTGCAGGTGTTGCCAACCAGTACGTCAAGACGGGGGACACCCGCGTGATCGCCCACACCAAGGTGCTGGGCCCCGGCGAAACCGACTCCGTCACGTTCTCTGTGAAGAAGCTCACCGCCACCGACAGCTACACTTTCTTCTGCTCGTTCCCAGGCCACTCCGGCATCATGAAGGGCACGTTGAAGCTGGTGAACTGAGCGGGCCACACTCGCCATTCCACCCAAGGCCGCATTTGCGGCCTTTTTTTCACCCTTTTGTACCCGGGTGGCCATGCCTGGCACGGCACAATACCGTTTTACCTGCGCTCGTTCGTACCCCTTCCCGTGCCCCCTGCCACACCCAACCCGTCCCCACGCCCCCTGCCCCGTGCCGTGCGCTGGTTGTTGCTGGTGTTTGCGGTGCTGTGCCTGGTGATGGGGGTGATTGGTGTCATCGTGCCCGGCCTGCCCACCACGGTTTTTATCCTGATGGCAGCGTGGGCCGCAGCCCGCAGCTCCCCGCGCCTGCACGGCTGGCTGATGCGCCACCGGCTGTTTGGCCCCATGCTGGTGAACTGGCAAAACGGCGGTTTTGTGAGCCGCCGCGCCAAGTGGAGCGCCACGATTGCCATGGCAGTCTGTGCCGTTATCTTGTGGTTCACCGCGCACCAGGTATGGGGTGCCTGGCTCGGTATTGGCAGCATGGCGTGTGTACTGGTCTG
>JAGOEY010000178.1 GCA_017997515.1 Burkholderiaceae bacterium
CATCAATGTGCTCCCACCAGTTGGCCGTCGGTGGTGCCCATGTAGGCCTCCATCACCTGCGGGTTGCGGGACACTTCGGCATACGGCCCTTCGGCCAGCACCGCGCCGCGTTGCAGCACGGTGATGCAGTCGGCAATGGTGGACACCACATTCATGTTGTGCTCCACCATGAGGATGGTGCGGCCAGCCGACACCTTTTTGATGAGCTGGGTGACACGGTCCACGTCTTCGTGGCCCATACCCTGGGTGGGTTCGTCGAGCAGCATCAGTTCGGGGTCCATCGCCAGTGTGGTGGCGATCTCCAGTGCGCGTTTGCGGCCATACGGCAGGTTGACGGTGGCTTCATCGGCCAGCTCTTCGAGGCCCACTTCGGCCAGCAGCTCACGCGCCCGGCCGTTGAGCTGGTTGAGCGAGGTTTCACTCTTCCAAAAATGGTAGGACGTGCCCAGGCTGCGTTGCAGCCCCAGGCGCACGTTTTCGAGCAAGGTGAGGTGCGGGAACACGGCCGAGATCTGGAACGAGCGGATGATGCCGCGCCGTGCGATCTGTGCGGGTTGTTCGCGGGTGATGTCCTGCCCGTTGAACAGGATGGTGCCCGACGTGGGCTCCAGGAATTTGGTCAGCAGGTTGAAGCAGGTGGTTTTGCCTGCGCCGTTGGGGCCGATGAGCGCATGGATGGAACCCCGGCGCACTGCGAGGTTGACATCGCTGACCGCCGTGAAGCCTTTGAACTCTTTGGTGAGATGGTGGGTCTCGAGGATGGTCTCGCTCATTGCGCCGCTGCTGCCCTGGTGTGTGATGGATCGGTCTGCATCACAGGGTCTATTTTTTTAATAAATTCCCTGCGACTGGCGGCGATCTTAGTGCAGCGCACAACGCTGCCATACCCGGACAAACGCCTAGGACGGCAGCACCAAATATGTGCAGCCGCCCCTCGGAAAAACCTTGTCAACCACCCTGCCTGGTGGCTTGAGCCACCAGCCCACACGGCCCCAGCTGCCGCGTGTTGGTGCTGCCCTCAGTGGGCACCTGCAGCCGCGTCTGCATTCCCCATGCTGGCCTTGGGCGGCTGGGTCATCCAGATCAGCGGGATCAGCAGCAAAAACAGGGCTGCTGACATGTAGAAAATATCGTTGGCCGCGAGCATGAAGGCCTGCTGGTCCACCATGCGGTTGACCTGCGCCAACGCTTGCTCGGCATTGATGCCACTGGATGCCAGACCCGACAGCGCTCCGCTGGCAATCGGGTTGCCCAGGGTGATCGATTCAACCAGATGGGCATGGTGCATGGCAGCGCGGCTTTCCCACAGCGTAGTGGCCACCGACGTGCCCACGGCACCTGCCGTGATACGCGTGAAGTTCGACAAACCCGAGGCGGCTGGAATACGTTCCGGTGGCAACCCCGACAAGGTGATGGTTACCAGCGGAATAAAAAAGAACGCCATCGCCACACCCTGGATGATGGTGGGAATCATGATCGTTGCGATATCGGCCTGGGTGTTGAAGTGGGAGCGCATCCACAGCACCAGCGCAAACACCAGGAACGCAAAGGTGGCGAAATAACGCGGGTCCACCTTGCCAATACTTTTGCCCACCACGGGCGACAGCACCAGCGCCATCACACCTACCGGGGCCAGCACCATGCCGGCCTGTGTGGCGGTGTAGCCCATGTACTGCTGCAGCCACAACGGCAGCAGCACCACGTTGCCAAAAAACACCCCATAGGCAATCGACAGCGCCAGCGAACCGGCCCAGAAGTTGCGCCGCTGGTAGAGCGTGAGGTCCACCACCGGGTGTTTTTCGGTCAGCTCCCAGATCAGGAAAGCGATGAAGCCCACCACCGCCACCACGGCGAGTGTGACCACCATGCTGGAGTGGAACCAGTCGTGCTCTTTGCCCAGGTCGAGCATGACCTGCATCGCACCCACCCAGACCACCAGCAGCGCCAGGCCGATAGCGTCGATCGGCAGTTTGCGGATCTGGCTCTCACGCTCGCGGTACAACATCCACGCAGCACCCGCAGCGGCCAGGCCGATAGGCACGTTGATGTAGAAAATCCACGGCCACGAGACGTTGTCGGTGATCCAGCCGCCCAGCAGCGGCCCCATCACGGGTGCCACCAAAGTGGTCATCGACCACATCGCCATCGCCAGACCCGCCAGCGCACGTGGGTAACTCGACAGCAGCAGCGACTGCGACAGCGGAATCATGGGCCCGGCCACAAAACCCTGCAGCGCACGGAACGCGATGAGTGTGGCCATGTTGGGGGCCAGGCCACACAGCCATGAGGCCAGCACAAACAGCAGCACACTCACCACAAACAAACGCACCTGGCCAAAGCGCTGCGACAGCCAGCCGGTGAGGGGCACGGCAATCGCATTGGCCACCGCAAAACTGGTGATGACCCAGGTGCCCTGGTTGGGGCTGACGCCCAGGTCACCCGCGATGGCGGGCAGCGAGACGTTGGCAATCGACGTGTCGAGCACGTTCATGAAGGTGGCCGCAGACAGGGCAATCGTGCCCCACATGCGGGCCGAACCCTCCAGCGGAGGATGGGCAATAAAGGCGGGAGCGGAGGACATGGCGGATCGCGGGAAGCGGCTTAACCGGCCCCGGCTCAGTGGTTGCTCACCGCTGCGGCCAGCTTGCCGGAACCGCTGTGTCCTGCGTTGGCCGCAATGATGCGGCGCACCTCGGCGTCGGCACCGGCGTCGAGGGTGGCGTACACCTGCGTCTGTGTCAGTGCGTTGTCGCGTGGTGCGTCGGCCAGGGTCTTGCCATCCTGGTGGGTGATGTCCACTTCAGCGTCCATCGACAGGCCTACACGCAGCGGGTTCTCGGCCAGTTGTTTGGAGTCCAAGGCAATACGCACGGGCACCCGCTGCACCACCTTGATCCAGTTGCCCGTGGCGTTTTGCGCGGGCAGCAGCGCAAAGGCCGAGCCCGTGCCCACACCCAGGCCGGCCACGGTGCCGGTGTATTCCACCTTCTTGCCGTACACGTCGGCGGTGAGTTTGGCGGGTTGGCCGAGGCGGATGTTGCGCAGCTGCACTTCCTTGAAGTTGGCGTCCACCCACACCTGGTTCAGCGGAATGATGGACATCATGGGGGTGCCCGCCGCAACCCGCTGGCCGAGCTGCACTGTGCGTTTGGCCACGTAGCCATCCACCGGCGCGGGCAAGGCCACACGCTGGGTGGCGAGGTAGGCCTCACGCACCTTGGCGGCAGCGGCCTGCACACTGGGGTGGGCTTCGATGCTGGTGCCTTCGGTCATGGCCTGGTTGCTGGTGAGCTGTTCTTTGGCACCCAGCACACCGGCCTGTGCGGCAGCAAGTGCACTCTTGGCGTTGGCGAGTTGCGTCTGGGCGTGGCTCAGTTCTTCCTTCGACACGGCCCCGTTGCCCACGAGGGACTGGCGGCGGTTCAGGTCGTCGGTGGCGCGGCTAATGTCGGTCTGTGCGCGGGCCACATCGGCGCTGCGCAGCGTGACCTGTGCGCCGAGTGAGGCGTTGTTGGCGTACAGCGTGCGCACCTGGCGCACGGTCTGGGCCAGGTTGGCCTGGGCCTGCTCCAGCGCCACGCGGGCGTCGGCCGGGTCGAGTTTGACGAGCGGCTGGCCTGCTTTCACAAAGTCGGTGTCGTCGGCCAGGATGGCCATGACGGTGCCGCCCATCTGGGGTGTGATCTGGATCACATTGCCCTGCACGTAGGCGTTGTCGGTGGTCTCAAAGTGGCTGGCCACGCGCCATTCGTAAATGCCCCAGCCCAGCCCGGCAAGCGCCACCACCACGGCCAGCGTGGTGAGTGCTTTTTTGCGTTGGGGGTTGCCAGCGGTCACAGCTGCGTCGGATGAAGTTGTGGTGTTCATGGAAATTCCTTGGAAATCTGTTGGATATTTTTTGTGGTTCTGCACAAGGGGAGGAATGAGAGGGCGTGGCTTATTCGCCCGCCACCTGCTGTACCGGGAGCGCCGCAGCGGTGTACCCACCACCCACGGCACGGGCCAGGCCCACCTGCACATCCAGCGCACGGGCGGCCAGGTCCACGGCCTGGCGGCGCTGCACCAGCACGTTGGTCTCCGCAGTCAACACGTTCAGGTAATTGCCCAGCCCGGCCTTGTAACGTTGCACGGCAATGCCGTAGGCCGACTCGGCCGACTTCTGCGCGGCCTGTTGTTCGGTCTGCTGGCGGGTGATGGAGCGGGCGGACGCGACCTGGTCGGCCACGTCGTGCACGGCGTCGAGCACGCTGGCGTTGTAACTCTCCACGGCAGCGTCGAGGTCTGCCGTTTTGCCACGCAGGTTGGCGCGCAGGCGGCCGCCTTCAAAAATCGGCAGGCGCAGCGCGGGGCCCACACCCCACTGCAGGCTGTCGGAGCCGATCAACCGGTTCAGCCCGATGCTGGACAGTCCGGCAAACGCCACCAGGTTGATGTTGGGATAAAACTGCGTTTTGGCGTT
>JAGOEY010000179.1 GCA_017997515.1 Burkholderiaceae bacterium
TGGTGAACAAGGCGCTTGCGGCCAGCCACAACCCCGAGCTGTTGATCTATGTACACGGCTCCAACAACACGGTGCCACGTGCCGCCGCGCAGGCCGCGCAGTTCCGCCACTTCATGGGGCGGCGCATGGTGGTCATTTCCTTCATGTGGCCATCAGCAGGCTCGCTGCTGCGTTACCTGACAGACGTGAACAACGCTGCGGCCACCGTGGACCCGTTTGCCCGCTTGGTGGAGCTGCTGGCGGCCAACACCAATGCCTCGAAAATCGACGTGCTGGCCTACAGCGCGGGCGCGCAGGTCACCAGCCCCGCGCTGGCGCAACTCGGCGCGCCCCGGCCCGGTGAAACACGGGATGCACAACGTGCCCGCCTGCGTTTGGGCCAGATCTACTTCGCGGCCCCCGACATCGACACCCGCCGTTTTGTGAACGAACTGGGCACCTACATTGACCTGACCGACCGCGTGAGTGTGGCGGCCAACCTGAACGATTCGGTGCTGCGGTTTGCCGCCATCGTGGGGCGTGCGTCCCGTGCAGGCCGCCCGAACCTGAGCGAACTCAGCACCGAGCAGTCTGCATTTTTGGTGGATGCATCGCAAAAAATGCAATTCGACATCATCAAGGTGGACCCCAACGACATTCCCAACCTGCCTGAAAGCTCCCATGCGTTCTGGTACGACGACCCGTGGGTCAGTGGGTCAGTGGGGACCTGGTGACCCAGTTTCTGCTGAACGCCGCGCCACAACCCCGTGGACTGGACAGCCAGCGCACAGCGGCCGGTGCACAGTACTGGACGTTCCCGGCCGACTTTTACGACCGGGTGCTGCGCCTGGTGGGCCCGCAGTCGGAGATGCAGCGGCGGGGGCGGGCACGGCCTTGAGGGCACGTTTTCCGTTGCCCATGTCTTCCCTGTCCTCTCTGATTTCCCTGCGGGCCCAGGCCCTGGCTGTGTTGCTGGAGCCTGACCCGAACCTCAAAGCCCGCCTTGCCCGTGCGTCAGATGCCGCTGCCCCCACGGGTGCGTCGGAGCAGCTGCCGGTGCCCGCAGGTATCCCGGGGCGTCCTGCCGTGCCCCGGCTGGTGGAGCACAGGGGCCTCAAGAAACCGTCCATCACCACCGTTGCAGGGCGTGCGGCGCTGCTGCATTCACTGGCGCATATCGAGCTCAACGCCATTGACCTGGCCGCGGATGCCGTCTGGCGGTTTGCAGACATGCCGGACACGTACTACAGCGACTGGCTGCGCGTGATGCAGGAAGAGGCGCTGCACTTCGAGCTGCTGCGTGACCACCTGCTGTCGCTGGGGTATGCCTATGGTGACTTTGACGCCCATAACGCCCTGTGGGAGATGGCAGAGCGTACGCAGCAGGACGTGCTGGCGCGGATGGCCCTGGTGCCACGCACCATGGAGGCACGTGGGCTGGACGCGTCGCCTGGGGTGCGGCACAAACTGGCCTCGGTGGGAGACGCTGCAGGTGCGGCGATTCTGGACACCATCCTGCGAGACGAGATTGGCCACGTGCTGGTGGGCAACCGCTGGTATGGGTATTTGTGTATGGAGCGGGGGCTAGAGCCGGTGTCCACCTATGCCGCGCTGACCCGGCAGTACCGCGCACCCCGTTT
This sequence comes from Burkholderiaceae bacterium, assembly GCA_017997515.1. The sequence continues at coordinate 1,620 of JAGOEY010000179.1, forward strand.
GCGCGGCCCGTTCAACATGCCTGCGCGGCAGGCGGCGGGGTTCAGCGATGCCGAACTGGCCGCACTACAAGCACAAGGGGCGGACGCCGAAGCCTGAGTGGAAGGCCGGCGTCCAGGCTTGCGTTATCAAGGCGCTGGCGGCGCTGCGTCCAGCTTGGACGTCAGCACGCGGCGGGCACCGTCAAAGCGGGTGCGCCAGTAACCGGCCGTCATGTCTTCCACCCGCACCTGGGCGCCGGGCTTGGGCGAGTGGATGAACTTGCCGTCCCCCATGTAGATGCCCACATGGCTGAAGGTGCGGCGCATGGTGTTGAAGAACACCAGGTCACCGGGCTGCAGCTCGGCCTTGTCGATGGTTTGGGTGGCGGCGGCCTGTTCGTTGGCGCGGCGGGGGAGCAGCAGGCCAACGGTCTGCTGGTACATGGCGCGCACAAAACCGCTGCAGTCAAAACCCGAGTCCACGGTGTTGCCACCGCGGGTGTATGGAACACCCATAAAACCCACGGCGTTGAACACGATGCCCGACGCCTTGTCGGTCACGCGGTGGCGCACATCGTCCAGCCGGGTCAGCAGATTTTTATCTGCCAGCAGGCGGTCCATGTCGTCTTGGGAGGAGAGGGGGGCTGCCTGGCCCACCACACAGGTGAACGAGAGCGCGAGGGTACAGAGCCACTTTGTCATGGGGGCGGAGGTTACCACGGCATGGCAAGGGACAAGCTTATCGCCCACCATTTTGCTAACATTTTTCTTTGTAAAGGTGTAGGACAAGATGCTTTATCACCCCAAAATTTATGAACGATGTGGCTATTTTCTGACTCTATTTTCACATACAAGATATGTGCCATTAGGAATAAATTTATGAAAAAAGTGCCTGTAGTGCCCATTCTGCGTGCGGTTCCAGCTATTGTTTTTGCAGCAATAGCCACCCAGGCCAGCGCCCAGGGCGTGCGGGCACAGGTGGTGGCACAAGGGCTGGAACACCCGTGGGCGCTGGCTTTTTTGCCGGAAGGCCGTTTTCTGGTAACCGAGCGGCCCGGTCGGCTGCGGGTGGTGGAGGCCGGTGGCAAGGTTCTGCCGCCCGTGCGCGGCCTGCCAGCCATTGCCGCGGGCGGGCAGGGCGGTTTGCTGGATGTGGTGACCGACTCTGCATTCGCCCGCAACCGCACGCTGTATTTCTGCTTTGCTGAGCCCGACACGGCCCCCATGTCGGGCACCAATAGCACGGCGCTGGCCAAGGCCCGCCTGTCGCAGGACGGCACCCAGCTGGAAGATGTACAGGTCATCTTCAGCCAGAAACCCAAGGTGGCCAGCAACCTGCACTTTGGCTGCCGTATTGCGGAGGCGCGGGACGGCACGCTGTTTCTGGCCCTGGGTGAGCGATACAACCGGCGCGACGACGCCCAGAAGCTCGACAACCACTTGGGCAAGGTGGTGCGCGTGAACAAGGACGGCACCGTGCCGGCCGACAACCCCTTTGTAGGCAAACCCGGCGCACTGCCCGAAATCTGGAGCTACGGCCACCGCAACGCACAAGGGGCCACACTCGCCCCGGACGGCACTTACTGGATGAACGAACACGGCCCACAAGGTGGCGACGAGATCAACCTGCCCCTGGCCGGGCGCAACTACGGCTGGCCCGTCATCACCTACGGCGAAAACTACGGCGGCGGCAAGATGGGCGAGGGCACCCAGCGTGCTGGCATGGAGCAGCCGCTGCACTACTGGGTGCCGTCGATTGCACCGTCGGGCATGGTGTTCCTCACCAGCGACCGCTACGGCGCGGCCTGGAAGGGCAACCTGTTTGTCGGCTCGCTGAAGTTTGGCTACCTCAACCGCATGGTGCTGGACGGTCGGCAGGTCAAGGCCGAACACAAATTGCTGGCCGACGGCAAAGAACGTATCCGTGACGTGCGCCAGGGGCCGGACGGTTTGTTGTACGTGCTGACGGATGCCGCCAACGGGCGCTTGCTGCGGCTGCTGCCAGCGGCACCGTGAGGGGTTGGCGAGTCAGGGACAATGGCGGCATTCTGTGATGTGATTTTGAAAGAACCCCATGCTGCTTGAAGCGTCTGAATCCCAACTGGTGCTGGTGGACTACCAGACCCGCCTGCTGCCCGCCATTTTTGAAGGCCAGGCCGTGCTGGCCAACGCCCGTGTGCTGGCCCAGGCCGCACGTGCCCTGCAGGTGCCCGTCTGGGGCACCGAGCAAAACCCGTCCAAGCTGGGCGAAAACGATGCCGAATTACGCGCCCTGTGCCAGCGCACCCTGAGCAAGATGCATTTCAGCGCGGTGGAGGAGGGCCTGGGTGAATGGCTGCGCCCGCCCGCGCGCCCACCTGCAGGCAACGCCCGCAGCCTGCCCAAACACCTGCAAAAACCCCAAGGCGACGGCGCGGCAGAACGGCCCATGGTGGTGGTGGCAGGTTGTGAAGCCCATGTGTGCCTGCTGCAGACCGCGCTGGACTTGCTGGAAGACGAGTTTGACGTGTGGGTGGTGACCGACGCCTGTGGCTCCCGCACCGAACGCAACCGCGATGCCGCCTTCGACCGCCTGGCCGGTGCTGGAGCCGAGCTGGTGACCACCGAAATGGTGGTGTTCGAGTGGCTGCGCACGGCGGAGCACCCTGACTTCAAGGCGATCCACCCGTTGATCAAATAACCCGAACACCCCCGCACTCACCCTTCAAACGGCCGCGGAGCAGGCCACACCAGCAGACACCGTGGAGCAGAAGGGGGGAGCTGCGCAGCAGCTTGGGGGGTGTTACTTCACCACCGGCAGCTCATCCCAGCGCGTGGTGTAGCGGGATGATCGGTGCCCCGAGAGCATGGCCCACTGCGC
>JAGOEY010000180.1 GCA_017997515.1 Burkholderiaceae bacterium
TTGTTCTTGATGGCAGGCAGCAGCACGATGATGAGCAGCAGCGCAGCCACAGCCAGCAAACTCGCCGACAGCGGACGGGTGACAAACACACTCCAGTCACCACGCGATAGCAGCAGCGCACGCCGCAAGTTCTCTTCCATCATCGGGCCCAGAATCAGGCCCAGCAGCAGGGGCGCAGGCTCACAACCCAGCTTGTGGAACAGGTAACCCACGAAGCCGAAGATACCCACGATCCAGATGTCCCAGGTGTTGTTGTTGGTGGAGTACACACCAATCGCGCAGAACAACACAATCGACGGGTACAGGAACTTGTACGGAACCGACAGCAGCTTGATCCACATGCCGATCAGCGGCAGATTCAGAATCACCAGCATCGCGTTACCGATCCACATCGAGGCGATCAGGCCCCAGAACAGCTCTGGGTTGCTGGTCATCACCTGGGGGCCAGGCTGGATGTTGTGGATGGTCATGGCACCCACCATCAGCGCCATCACGGGGTTGGGCGGAATACCCAGCGTCAGCAATGGGATGAACGAGGTTTGTGAGCCCGCGTTGTTGGCAGCCTCAGGTGCAGCCACACCGCGGATGTTGCCTTGGCCAAAGGGCACTTCACCCGGATGGAGCTTGGTTTTCTTCTCGACCGTGTAAGCCGCAAAAGCCGACAACATGGCACCGCCGCCTGGCAGGATACCCAGTGCACTGCCCATGGCCGTACCACGCAGCACTGCAGGCGTCATACGCTTGAAGTCTTCCCTGGTGGGGAACAAACCCGTTACCTTGGCTGTGAAAACTTCACGATCAGAAGAGCGCTGCCCCAGATTGGCAATAATTTCGCCATAACCGAACACACCCATGGCAATGGCGACGAAGCCGATACCGTCTGTCAGTTCGGGGATGTCAAAGCTGTAGCGCGCCACACCCGAGTTCACGTCGGTACCGACCAGACCCAGCAACAGACCCAGCACGATCATGGCAATCGCCTTGAGCAAGGAGCCCGAAGCCAGCACCACCGCACCGATCAGACCCAAAACCATCAGCGCAAAATACTCTGCAGGGCCGAACTTGAAAGCCACTTCGGTCAATGCGGGCGCAAAGGCGGCCAGCACCAGCGTACCGACACAGCCCGCAAAAAATGAACCCAGACCAGCGGCTGCCAGCGCAGGGCCGGCACGGCCTTTGCGGGCCATCTGGTAACCGTCAATCACGGTCACCACCGAGGACGATTCCCCCGGTAGATTCACCAGAATGGCGGTGGTCGAGCCGCCGTACTGCGCCCCGTAATAGATACCCGCCAGCATGATCAGTGCGGACACCGGTGGCAGCGCATAGGTTGCGGGCAGCAACATGGCGATGGTGGCCACCGGGCCAATACCGGGCAGCACACCGATGAGGGTGCCCAAGATACAGCCGACCAGGCAGTACAGCAGGTTGATCGGCGTGAAGGCCACGCCAAAACCCATTGAAAGATGTTCAAAAAGTTCCATGGATTTTTTCCTTAGCCGGTGATAAACGTCGGCCAGACCTGGATCTGCAGTTTGAGCGCCCAGATGAAGGCGACATAACTGCCGATGGCAAGCGCTGTTGCCAGAAGGATTGACGACTTGAGCGAGAACTGGTCACCTGCCATGCCGGCAATGATGGTCAACGCATAAATGGCGATGATCAGGCCCATGGCCGGAACACCAATGCTGGGCAAGCCACCGAGCAACACGCCAAACGTGAAGTTGGCCAGCAAGATGAACACCAGGGGCTTCCAGGCCCATTTGCCAATCTTGTCACCACCCACCGTCTCGACCACGGTGGCCTTGAAGGCCATAACGGCACCGATGATGGCCAGCAATATACCCAGCATGAGTGGGAAATATCCGGGCCCCATGCGTGCGCCAGTGCCCACCGTGTACGTCGTGGCACCCCACGCAAACGCTATCCCAACCCCCATGAACATGAGGCCGGAAAAAAAGTCCTTCTGACTTTTGATTTTCACAAGCTGTCTCCTCGAAAGATAAGTTCGACCCGCAGATTGTGTCCAGTTTGTGCCTGTACACCGATGTGGATTCCACCTACCGAACCACTCCGTACAAACCCTTAAATACCTCCCAAAAAGGTGCATTCAAAAGTGCAAGAGTGGATGTGCACCAAACCCGCGCACAGGTGCTACACAGACAGGTGCGAACAGTGAATTCCTTATCGGCAAACCCGTGCAGGAACACACGGGCCCAGCATCAATCCAGCGGCGGTGTGGTGCTCAGCACCGCGTCGATGGTGGTGAGCCCTTCGGCCACACGCAGGGCCCCGGCCAGCCGCAGCGGCCGCATGCCATCGGCCACGGCCTGGCGGCGCAGTGCGTCCAGCACGGGCTCTTTGTTGACACGGGTCTTGAAGTCTTCGGTCACCGTCATCAGCTCGTAGAGCCCCATGCGCCCCATGAAGCCGGTCATGCGGCAGTCCACACAGCCCACAGGGCGGTAGGGCCGGTAACCGCCGTTGATCTTCCAGGGTTTGATGATCTCGTTGATGGTCTCGACCGGGGTTTCGGTGTCGGGCACCTTGCACTGCGCACACAGGGTGCGCACCAGCCGCTGCGCCAGCACACCCAGCACGGTGGCGTTGAGCAGGTACGACGGCACGCCCAGCTCCATCAACCGCGTGATGGCAGAAGGTGCATCGTTGGTGTGCAGGGTCGAGAACACCAGGTGCCCGGTGAGTGCCGCCTGCACCGCCATGTCGGCGGTTTGCAGGTCGCGGATTTCGCCCACCATGATGATGTCCGGGTCCTGCCGCATCAGGGCGCGCAGGCCTTCGGGAAAACTGAAGTCGAGTTGCGGCTGCACCTGTGTCTGGTTGAAAGCGGGCTCGATCATTTCGATCGGGTCTTCAATGGTGCTGACGTTGACCTCTTCGGTCGCCACACGTTTGAGTGTGGAGTACAGCGTGGTGGTCTTGCCCGAGCCCGTCGGCCCGGTCACCAGGATGATGCCGTGGGGCCGTTTGACGAGGGATTCCCAACGCTGGGAGTCGTGGGGCGTGAAGCCCAGCGCATCCAGATCCTTGACCGCCGTGTCGGGGTCAAAAATCCGCATCACCATCTTCTCGCCAAACGCCGTGGGCAAGGTGGAAATGCGCATTTCCACTTCGTCACCACGCGGGTTGCGGGTCTTGATACGGCCGTCGAGTGGGCGGCGTTTTTCGACCACGTCCATGCGGCCCAGCAGCTTGATACGCGCCACCATGGCAGCCATCACACCCATGGGCATTTGGTACACCGGGTGCAACACACCGTCGATGCGAAAACGGATCACGCCCTGCTCGCGCCGGGGCTCCAGGTGGATGTCGCTGGCGCGCTGGCCAAACGCGTACTGCCACAACCAATCCACCACCCGCACCACACTCTGGTCGTTGGCGTCGAGTTGTTTGTTGGACTTGCCCAGCTCCACCAGTTGCTCAAAACTGGCACCCGCGCTGTTGCCCCCGGCCTTTTGCGCGGCACGCACCGACTTGGCCAGCGCAAAAAACTCGGCGGTGTAACGCTGGATGTCCAGCGGGTTGGCCACCACCTGCCGCACACTGCGCCGCGCCTGGCGCTCCACCTCGGCCACCCAGTCGGTCACAAACGGCTCGGCTGTAGCCACCACCACCTCTTTGGCGGTGACCTGCACCGGCAGCACCTTGTGGCGCTCGGCATAGACCGCACTCATGGTGTCGGCGACCTTGCCCACGTCCACCTTCAACGGGTCGATGCGCAGGTAGTCCAGCCCGGCCCGCCCGGCCAGATAACGCGTGAGCGCCTCGATGTCCAGCGGTTTGCCGTCGCTGGCACGCTCCATCGCCACACTGGCCAGCCGCACCAGAGGGTGCTGCGCACTCTCGGCCTGCGAGCAACGCGCCACGGTGCGCCGCGCTTCGGCATCGGAGATCACGCCATCGTCTTTGAGCCACTGCACCAGGTGGTGCCAGTCCACCGGCCCGGCATGCAAGGGGCGGGGAGCAATGGGCCGGGGCAGAGGGTGTGAAGAAGTGGTCATAGGTGCCAGTATGGCAGTGGGGTTGCCCGAGGGTCAGGCCTGAAAAGGTTTAAACACCCGCGCCCATTTGGTGGCGGGCAGGCCCCAGCGGGTCTGGATGGCCTCCGCGCGCTCGGCCAGTTGCTCGCGCGTGGGATGGTTGGGTGTGCGCTGCGCCAGCACCACGGTGTTGCCCTCCCGTGTGGGTTTGAAGGCCCAGACGGCGTCGGCACCAAACACGTTCACCAGTTTCTGCAGGCTACGCTCGTAGCTGGAGTCGCGGCCAAACAGGTTGACGGTCATACAGCCGTCGTCGGTCAGCATCTGGCGGCAGCCTGCATAGAAGTCTTCCCCGTCCAGCACCGGCCCGGCGGCCTCGTGGTCGTACAGGTCCACCTGTAACGCGTCCACTGTGCCGTGCCATTGCG
>JAGOEY010000025.1 GCA_017997515.1 Burkholderiaceae bacterium
ACCGCCGAAGGCATGGCCGAAGCTGACGTGCTGGACGTGACCACGATGACCGCTGGCGCCGTGGTGGACTACACCAACGGCCAAGTGCGCAACCTGGCGGGCCAGGTGCAAGTCACCATCGAAGGCATCGTTGACATCGAGACCGTGCTTGCCGATGGCAATGACACCGTCATCGTGGCTGACGCAGCAGTGATGAACGACAACGCACGCAGCGACGAACTCAACGGCACACCGGCCGAGAACATCTTGTTCATGACTTATCGTGACTTTGATGATCTGAACACCGGTGCGACGACCCGCAAGACATTTGCGGCGCAAGTGGCAGACGGCACCATCAACAAGGTGATCAACCAAGGTCAGTTCACCTTCTCGCTCAGCGAAACGGGGACTGGCGCCGACATCGACCGCGTTGACTACTCTAACGAACTCGGCCGCATCATCGTGCCCGTGGGTCAAGGTACGGCAACCACGCCTCAGTATGTGGTGGTTGACGGTAACAACAACCAAGTGTTCACCGACGCTGAAAGCCGTGTGGACGTGCTCAAGGGCGTGGAAGAGATCGTGGCAGCCAAGGGTGCCTCGGTCATGGACTTCACTGCCGTTGGTCAAGCACGTCAGATCACGTTCCAGTACAACACCGCCATGGCTAACCCGGCTGAAAACGCGGTCATCGAGCAATCGATCCGCATTGCAGACGGTAGCGGCAACACTGTCAGTGGTCTGAGTGCTTTCATCGAGAAGTACACCTACAACAAGACCACTGCCCCTGTTGCAGATGCAACCTGGAATCAGATCGAAGGTGGCGACGCTGCTGAAGTGGTGATTTACCAGGGTAGCGAAGACCTCGTGAACCAAGCCGGCCTGGATCACCGTTACACCAACGACGTCCTGACCCTGCGTGGCGGCCTCAATGAGGTTCGTTACTCGCCGCTGGAAACCTCCATCACCGCGAACATCACGGTGACCGAAGAGAACACGGCAACGGCGGGCGTCGCTGAAGGTCTGATCAGCGCAACCATCAACTTCCAGAACGGTGTCGGTGGTGCTCTCGCAGGTGGTGGTACCCACACCATCACGTCCTACACATCGGACAACTCGACCGCTGCCGGTAACCTGAAGATCGAAGGTTCGCAGGACGCGGAAGACACCGTCTCGTTCACGACCTCCTCCAAGAAGGTCTATGTGCTGGGTACGTCGCCGGGCGTGATCAACGTCAACATTGGCAGCCTGAACTCGCTGGTGCTGACGGGTTTTGAGATCTTGAAAGACTCCGCCAGCAACGACGTCTATGACTTCGCCTCGCTGTCCGCCGTCGCCGGCGTGACGCTGGCCGACGACGCTGTCACCAGCACGGATCACGACACGATCAAGGTCAGGAACGACGCGATTGGCTACAACGCCTCGGGTGCCGGTACGATTGACCTTGACAAGCTCAGCGCGACCACCGGTGGTTTCAACATGGACTTCGACGTCCTGGATGTGACCGCTGTGACTGCGGGTGGTCTGATCCTGAAGGGCGGTACAAACCTCGCGCCGGTGAACGCCACCGATACCGACACCACTGACGAAGTGGTGCTGGGCGCACTGGGCCTGGTGACCTCGACGACTGGCTTCGAGTCGGTTGTTCTGACACAAGGCACGGTTGCAGCCGGTAGCGCGTTTACCTTCAACGCCGGCACCTCACTGGTGCAGGGTTCGACCACGGTCCTGACCAATTCGAGCGTCCTGAGCTTCGGCGGCACGGTGCTTGAACTGGGCACGGATTCTGCTACGGGCCTGACCATCTACGGTACGCCGCATGTCGCCAACGTCACCACCGGTGTCACGGTGAACGTCGGTACGGCTGGTGCGACGGTCCACGGTGGAAACGGCAACGACATCCTGAACGGCGGTGCCTCGGCGGATGTTCTGCGCGGTGGCTTGGGCAACGACACCCTGAACGGTGGTGTGTCCAGCGAAGTTCGCTTCATCCAGATCAACCCGACGGGTGCCTCTGGTGCGGCTGGCACGGCTACCACCATCACTTTGGATGGTTTGATGCTGACGCTGAACAACGTTGCTGGCGCCCCTGTTGACACCGATGCCAACGCTGGCAATAACCTGGATATCACTGCAGGCGTGGGTTCCAACGCGGTAGGTACTGCACTGGCGGCTTTGGTGAACGCAAACCTGGTTGACATCAATGACGGCATCCGCTTTGGCGGAACCCAGTTGCTGAATGCCGCGTACAGCGACACCACGGGCAACCTCACCTTCACGTTCGTGGGTGGTACCGATGTTGCGGTAGGCGATACGATCGCGATTGCTGGCACAGGTCTGGGTGCGATCACGGTGGGTGCCGAAGCGGTTGTCACCGATGGCGGCAGTGGCGGTAACGACACCTACATCGTCGATGCTGGTAGCGACACCATCAACAACCTGAACGGCAGCGACGTTCTGGTGGTTTACGGCGACGCCACGGCAACGGCCAGCGGTGTGACCAACTTTGTCGCGACCGCAGCGACGAAGAACCTGGGCACGGTGACGATCAACGCTTCGGATGTTGGTTCGACAATCGACCTGAGCTTGGCTGCTGCCATCTCTGGTACCACCGCAACCAAGGGCTTCACCGTGGTTGGTGGCACGGGTGTGGACACCATCACCGGTTCTAGCAAGGGCGACGTGATGACCGGCGGTGCTGGTAACGACGTATTCGTGATCAAACCAAATGCCTTCGGCACCTCCGGCACCTTCGACACCATTACTGACTTCGCTACCACTGCAGATAAGCTTGATATGGTCGTGGCAGGCGCTGGCGGCAACTACGTCGAAATCAACGGTACCGGCATGACGTTTGCGGCAGCACAAGCCGCAGCACAAGCTCTGTTCAATACTACGGTTGCTGCACACGTGTTTGTCTACGACGTGGCTGGTGACGGTTACCTGTTCTCGGATGTGACTCTGGACAATGCGATCGATGGCCAGGTCAAGCTGACGGGTCTGACTACCGCAGCGGGTCTGAACTTTACCGACATCATCTAAACCGGTAATTCCCTTCGAGTGATCGAAGGGTAAGGTCTGATGGCCCCGTTGTTCACAAGGCAACGGGGCTTTTTAATTCTGAATCGCAATACACGAAAAAATATCCAAAATGACCATTATCAAAATAGACGACAAAGAGTACGACTCGAGCCAGATATCCAAAGAAGCCAAAGATCAATTTGACAGTCTGCGCTTCGTTGAGGCGGAGTTGCAGCGACTGCAGGCCCAGGCTGCCGTGCTGCAGACGGCGCGTGGTGCTTACCTCGGAGCACTCCGGCAAGCCTTGTCTGCCTTACCGGCAGGTGACACCATAAAGCTTGGCTAACGCTTATTGCCCGCCAGTAGAAACGGGGCGGACTCCAAGCATCGTGTTGGGCGCGGCAGTGAAATCACCCGCGCCCACACAAGGTCCGATTTTTTGAGAATTGACGATGATCGAATGATTTTCTGGCGCCGTATCGAACCTGATGACGATGGCCGTTGACAAGTGGGGCAGTGCCAAAGAAGCCAAAAGAAGAGGCCTTCGCCAAGCGTGATTCATGGCGCAATGGATTGCTGCGCAGCCTGTCGAAGGCAAGGCACCGCTTGGGAACTGCCCTTTGGCAGGCTCAGGAAGATCGGGGGATTGTCTGAGGCATGCAAAAAAATCAGGTGAAATCAGCCTCTAGCCCTTATTCTATAAGCGCTGGCAGCTATCAAAATGTTTAGCCCGTGAGATCGGTTAGCATCGCCCGCCATGCCCCGTCACCTTGAAGTCCTGGCCCTTGATTGCCCGCGCTGCAGCCGTGGCCGGGGCGCTATCGATCATCTTGTAACCACCGGGCCAGAACGATATGACTGACAAACAACGCGTTGCGGTAACCGGTGGCGCCGGTTTTTTGGGTTCACATTTGTGTGAGCGCCTGTTGGCACAGGGCTGCGAGGTGCTGTGTGTGGACAATTTTTTTACCGGCAGCAAGGCCAATATTCTTCATTTGATGCGGCACCCCAGCTTTGAGCTGGTTCGGCACGATGTGACTTTTCCGCTGTATGTCGAGGTCGATCAGATCTACAACCTCGCATGCCCGGCCTCGCCCGTGCACTATCAGCGGGACCCGGTGCAGACGACCAAGACCTGCGTCCACGGCGCCATCAATATGCTGGGTCTGGCCAAACGCCTGCAGGCGCGCATTTTGCAGGCATCGACCAGCGAGGTGTATGGCGACCCCGAGGTCCATCCGCAGCCTGAAAGCTACTGGGGCCGGGTGAACCCGATGGGCGTGCGCAGTTGCTACGACGAGGGCAAGCGCTGTGCCGAGACACTTTTTTTTGACTACTGGCGCCAGCACCAGCTGCAAATCAAGGTGGCGCGCATATTCAACACCTATGGGCCCAGGATGCAGATCAATGATGGCCGGGTGGTGAGCAATTTCATTGTGCAGGCGCTGCAGGGGCATGACATCACCCTGTATGGCGATGGTCAGCAAACCCGCAGTTTTTGCTATGTCGATGACCTGGTGGATGGCCTGGTGCGCCTGATGGCCAGCCCGCCAGAGCTGACCGGGCCGATCAACCTGGGCAATCCGTGCGAGTTCACCATGCTGGAACTGGCCGAGCAGGTGCTGCGCCAGACCGGCTCGCGCAGCCGCCTGGTTTTTCTGCCGCTGCCACCCGATGACCCCCGCCAGCGGCAGCCCGACATTTCCATGGCCCGGCACGAGCTGGGCTGGCAGCCTGGCGTGGCGCTGGAGGATGGGCTCAAAGAGACCATTGCCTGCTTTGCTCGGCGGTTGGCCCAGGCCTGAGCGGCAGAAATTTTCTGTATTTTTTGGGGGCTCTTCATGGCTCCGCTTCTTCATGAACCTTCAAGACAACCTCCAGCACGTCGGGCCGCTGCCTGCTGCGCAAGCCTTCACGGACGAATATTTTGCAGAGGTCCAGGCCCTGTACGCAAACGGTGCCTTTGGCGCGGCATGGCGGGCGCTGCAGCTGCGGGCCGGTGAGGGGCAGGACAATGTCCATTGGTGGATGCACGCGCTGCGTCTGGGGGCGGCGCTGGGCGACAGCGGTCGAGCCCTGGCGGCAGCAGATGCGCTGCAGGCGCTGCAGCCGGACGCTGGCGTGTGGCTGCCGGCGTTGCGCGCTGCATGGGCGCAGGCCAAAGCGGGCAAACACTGGGATCTGGCCAAAACCCTGGGATATCGCCTGACCCGGCTCACACCCGAGGACGTCCCGTTGCGGGTGCTGCATCTGCTGGATGCGTTGGAGGCAGGACGAGCCCGCCAGGAGGAGTTGAAGGCATTGATGGCGTCCCCTTTGCCTTTGGGCACGTTCTCACCCGAGTTGCTGCGCCGCTTGATCGCTGCGTTGAAGAAAGGGGGCTTTCAGGGGGATGCCGTCAAAATGCTGGCCTATCTGTTGAAGCGGCATCCTCCGCGCACTGCCGAAGAAAAAGTGAAGGCGGCCCTGCTGGCCTGTACGGTCAAGTGCCACGCCCAGGCCGCTGCCTTGCTGGAGGGTGAGCCCGGGCTTGCCAGCCGCTACCTGTGCAGCCTGGCATGCCATTTGGCGCTGGATTGGGCAGGCTTTGAAAAGGCGCGGCTGAGTTCGGCAGAGTTGTTGCAGTTGCTGGAGACCCAACCGCAGTGGCAACCGTCGATGGTCTTCAACTTCTTGATGTTGCCCGGGTACGGCCATGCCGATTATCTGGCCTTGACCAGGCGCTTGGCCCATGCAATGCCATCCCCCAAGCGCTATCAGTATGCGCGTCCGTCAGCCCGGCCCGACCGTCTGCGGGTGGGGTATCTGTCAGGTGATTTCAAGAGCCACCCGTGCAACCAGCTGGCGTGCCCGGTTTTTGAGCGGCATGACCACAAGCGTTTTGAATGGGTGGCCTTTGACAATAGCCGAGATGATGCATCCCCCGCCCGTCAGCGCATTCTGGCGGTCTTTGACCGGGTGGTGGCAGTGCAGGGCCTCGGATCGGTGGCGTTGGCGCAGGCCATCCGGGCCGAGGGCATTGATGTGCTGGTGGACATGTCGGGGCATACCACGGACAACCGGCTGGATGTCATGGCGCTGCGCCCGGCGCCGGTGCAGATCACCTGGCTGGGTTTTCCGGCCAGCGTGGGGCCGGCGCTGGTGGACTACATGATCACGGACGCTGTCAGTGTGCCGCCCGATGACCGCGCAGCCTTTGACGAGGCGCTCATGTATCTGCCGGTCGCGGATCGTCCTGGCGGGGAGTGTCCCCCAGGGCTCACGCCACCGCCGCGCCAGGACCAGGGGCTGCCTGACGATGCTGTGGTAATGGCGTGCTTCAACCAGGTGGCGAAGTTGACGCAGGAGGTTTTCGACCTGTGGTGCGAACTGTTGCGCACGGTGCCCAAGAGTGTGCTGTGGCTGTGCGATGAGGGCCCGCAAGCGCGCCAGGCCTTGCAGGCGGCGGCGGCGTTGCGCGGGGTGCAGCCGGATCGCCTGGTGTGGGCGGCTCGGCTCGGGCACCAGGAGCATTTGCGGCGCCTTGCCTGTGCCGATCTGATTTTGGACACCCAGCCCTACACCATGCACACCACAGCGGTTGATGCCCTGGCTGCGGGCGTGCCGTTTTTGACCTGCTGCGGCAATACGATGGCCGGCCGTGTGTCTTCAAGCCTGTTGCACACGGCCGGTCTGGGAGACTGTGTATGTGTCGATGCGGCAAATTATCGGCAGCGCATGGCCGCTTTGGCCGCCGATGCGCAGGCAAGGGGGCAGTTGCGGTTGCGCTTTGAGGCTGCACGAACGCAATCGCCCTTGTTTGACAGCACTGCTTTTGCCCGTTACCTCGAAATGGGCTACGACATGGCATATGCGCGCTGGCAGGCGGGCTTGCCACCCGCAGACATTGCCGTCGGGGCCGGTTGATGCCTGGCAATCATGGATTTGGGCGGTGCGATTCGGGAAACTACAATACAGGCCCGCGCAACCTTTTTGCCGGCCCGCAGTGTGGCTTCAGACCTGCGCCTTGCGCCGCAGGGTTTGAGCGCCTTTCCTTCATCCCTCTAATACTGCGACGCGCTTGAACGCCGTCCAAAAAGCAATATGTCAAAAAACAAAACCGCAACGCAAGTACCTTCCGACGCAGCTGCTTCGCCGGTGCAACAGATTGCCATCGACGGCACGTCCTACAACCTGGCTGACCTGACCGACACCGCCCGGCAGCACCTTGTCAACGTGCGCCTGGTGGACCAGGAGCTGGCGCGCCTGCAGCGTCAACGCGCCATCGCCACGGTGGCCCGTACGGCCTATGCCGGCGCCGTGTCGGCCGCACTGCCCAAGGAGCCCACCGCTCCCGCCGACGGCGCCCGCAGTGCCGTCATCAACGGCATCACCTATGACTGGGCCAGCCTGGGCGAGCGTGTGCAAGGCCTCCTGACAGGCATCCGTGCAGCCGACCAGGAGCTTGCGCGCCTGAATGTGCAGACGCAGTTGGCACAAACCGCCCGCAACACCTTTGCCCAGGTTATCAAGCAGAACCTGCCCAAGGCCTAACCCGCCTGATGGTTTTGATGCAATGGGTTTCCAGCGTCCGCGCATGTGGCGCGACGCGCTATTGATTGATGAGCATGTCAAGCATTGTGAACCCACAAGCCCATCCCGGTGCAAGCCCGGCACCGGCGCCTGCGGGCGCTGGCGCCGGGCTGCTGCCCATCCAGCGCATGAGCGTCAAATACGACGGCCTCGAAGACCGCATTGCCATGGATGTTGCCAGCGAACAAGGCCGGGTGGCACGCCTGTGGATCACCCGCCATGGCACCGACACCATGGTGCGCGCCACGTCCGCGCTGGTCGAGTCTTACGCTGCCGCCCAGCTGGCCAAAGCGAGGGTTGCGCCCGGTGATGCCGATCAAATTCGCCAGTCGGCCCTGGCGGCCCAGCAACTCACGGCCCGTCTGACCCAGCGCAATGTCTCGGCAGTGGAACTGACGCCGGGCAGCACAGAACACCTGGTCACCGGCTTTGCCATGCCCCCCAACAAGCACGGTATCCAGCTGGACTTTGTGTGCCGACCCGAATTGAAAGCCAGGGTGGTGCTGCAGTCGGCAGAGCTTTTTCAGTGGCTGGGGGCTGTGCAGCGCCAATACCAGCGGGCCGGCTGGGCAATGGATGCGTGGCCCGCCTGGCTCGGCCAGCGTCCCGTGCAGTAATCCAGGCGTCAGCATCACTTGATCATGGCCTTGCCAAGACCCCGACGATCCGGCGGGCCCCAGACTGCTGCAGGCCGCCAGGCTGTGGCGGGCAACGCAATGCGCACCGGCGCCTATGCCGCCCAGGTGGTGCTGCCGGGCGAAGACCTCGTCCATTTTCAGGAGCTCGAACAGCAGTTTCTGCACGACTTCGACCCGTCCGACGTGGCCCAGAGCGTGCTGGTGCACCAGTTGGCCGTCATCACCTGGAAAAAGCTGCGCCTCGATCGCATTGAGCACAGCAATTACCTCGGCTTCATCCACCGCGAATACCTGCAGGTCGAGTTGGCCCCGGTAGAGCATCTTCTACCGCCCATCGGTGCGTTGGCGTGGGTCAATGCCATGCGCCACCACACTGTGTCTGAGCGTGATGCCATCGTGGCGGCCTTGCAGCTTGCCACCGATTGGTCCGCAGTGCCCACTGGCGGTTATCCACCCGGCACGCTTGCCCACATCCAGGCCCAGGCCCCGCTGCTCTACCAGCACCTCCAGCAGCAAGCCGCCGATTTTAACCAGCCCATTCCCCAGTCTGAGTGGCTCACCATCGAAGTGTGCGGCAACGATGCCCGGCACGTCATTTTTCTCGCCCATGGCTGCACCAGCTTTTGTGAGGTGCACGATGCCGGCCAGTGGTTGCTGACCCACCGCGAAGCCGCCGAGGCAGCCCTGCGCCAGCTACAGGAAAAACGCATCCTCCTGGCCATGAGCCAGGGCGGGTACAGCCGCATCCACGACGACCTGGATCGTGCCTTCCAGCGCATCCTCAGCGAGTTGCGCCGCCAGCAAAACTGGCGCCGTGACCGTGCCACGGTCACTGTCGCTGTCAGCCCCGCGCCACAGCCCTCCGGGCAGTGACATGCCACGGCACAAATCAGACAGGTTCTCATTGGCGAGGGGCCGGCCTGCACCACTGGATGCCAGTGGGATGGGTGTTGTGACTTTCATATAGGAGTTTGGTACACTCTGCTTCCTATATGAATAACGTGCTGCGAATTCCTCTCAACGCTTCGCCTGAGCAGGTGAAGCGTTTGCAAGCATTGCAAACCGGCTTTGCCCAGGTGTGCAATGCGCTGGCACCGCTGGTGCAGCAGACCAGGGTGTGGAACCGGGTGGCACTGCACCACCTGTGCTACCGGCAATTGCGCGAGCAGTTCCCCGAGATGGGTTCGCAGATGGTGTGCAACGCCATCTATTCGGTCTCGCGCACGGCGCGGATGGTGTTTCAGCACCCGCAAAGCCCCTTCAATCTGGCGCGCCTGGGCAGCAAGCCCCTGCCGCTGTTGCGCTTTTCCGACAGTTGCCCTGTGTACTTCGACCGGCACACGCTGAGCCTGAAGGCGGGGCAGTTGTCGATGTTCACGCTGGATGGGCGCATGCGCTTTCAACTGGCGTTGAAGGCACAGGACGAGGAGCGTTTTCACAGCCAGAAGCTGCGTGAAATTGTGCTGTCGCGGCGCAGCGGAGGCGCATATGAACTGGCATTTACGCTGGTGGATGAGGCAGATGGCAGGAATGCTGCAGCATCAGCGGGCGCTGATGCAACCGATGCAGCACAAGGTGCCCTGGGCGAAATTCCCGAATACATCGTGGTTGAAGAAGTGCAATGAAACCAAACCAAAAACCGTCCGAGCTGCGCGAAGCCGTTGCTTCGCTGTGGCCTTTTTTTGTGCGCGCCGGCTGGTTCAGCCTGGTCTGCAGCCTGCTGGTGCTGGCGCCTTCGGGCTACATGCTGGAGGTGTACGACCGCGTGGTCAATAGCCGCAGCCACACCACGTTGGCCATGCTCACCTTGCTGGTGCTGGGCGCCTATGTGGTGATGGAGGTGCTGGAATGGGCGCGCAGCGAGGTCATGCGCTCTGCCAGCGTGGAGCTGGACCGCAAAATGAGCGTGCGCATTTTCAACGCCATTTTCGAGGCCAACCTGAGCCGGCTTCCGGGGGGCACGCAACAGCCGCTCAACGATTTCCGCCAGGTACGCGACTTTTTGTATTCACCGGTTTTGCTGGCCATCATGGAGGCCCCGGTGGCGTTGGTAATGATGGTGCTGTTGTTTCTGATCAATCCTTTGCTGGGTTGGTCGGCACTGGCGTTTGCCGTGCTTCAGACCCTGGTGGCGTGGTTGAACGAGCGCAGCACCAAACCGCCACTGATGCAGGCCAACCGCACTGCCATCGAGGCACAGCAATATGCCGACAACACCCTGCGCAATGCCGAGGTGATCGAGTCGATGGGCATGCTGCGCGACACGCACCGCCGATGGCAGCGCAAGCAGCAGGACTTTCTGGACCTGCAGGCGCTGGCTTCAGAGCGGGCGGGGGGCTTTCAGGCCATTTCCAAGTTGTTGCAGAACACGCTGACTTCCATGTTGCTGGGGCTGGGGTGCTGGCTTTTGCTCTACAACGAGTTGCGCGGTGGCCCGGGCATGATGATTGTGGCGTCCGTACTGGGGGGGCGCATGCTGGCGCCGCTGGTGCAGGTGGTGTCGCAGTGGCAGACGGTGGTGAATGTGCGCGATGCCTGGGTGCGGGTGGACGGTCTTTTGGTCGCAGTGCCGGAGCGTAAACAGGGCATGTCCTTGCCTGCGCCGCGTGGCGCATTGCAGGTCGAGCAGCTCGTGGCGGGTGCTCCGGGCAGTGCGGCACCCATCTTGCGCGGTGTGCAGTTTGCGCTGGCGCCGGGCGAGGTGCTGGCGGTGGTGGGGCCGTCGGCTGCGGGCAAGACCACGCTGGCGCGCCTGCTGGTCGGGCTGTGGCCGGCGCAGGGTGGCAAGGTGCGTCTCGATGGCGCCGACATTCATGCCTGGAGCAAGGCGGAGCTGGGCGCGCACCTGGGCTACTTGCCGCAGGGCGTGGAGCTGTTCGAGGGCACGCTGGCCGAAAACATTGCACGCTTTGCCGAGGTGGAGCCTGCCAAGGTCGAAGCGGCGGCACGTGCCGTCGGTCTGCATGAGTTCATTCTCTCGTTGCCGCAGGGCTACGACAGCCCGGTCGGCCCGGAGGGGGCGCGTTTGTCGGGGGGGCAGCGCCAGCGTGTGGGTCTGGCGCGTGCACTGTATGGCGATCCGGTGTTCGTGGTACTGGACGAGCCCAACTCCAGCCTGGACGAAGAGGGCGACGCGGCACTGGCCCGGGCCATACAGGATGCCAAGGCGCGCGGAACCACCTTTGTCATCATGACGCACCGCACCAGCGTGCTGGGCGTGGCCGACAAGATGCTGGTGCTGCACGATGGCCAGCAGCAGGCCTTTGGTCCCCGTGATGACGTGCTGGCTGCGCTGCAAAAAGCAAACCAGCAGGCGAAGCAGGCGGCCACGCCCGCGCAGCGTGGTCCGGTGCTGTCGGCATCCTGATTTTCACAAGGTAGCCTTTCATGAAGACCCCTGGTTTTTTTCAACGCAGCGAGCTGACCCAGGCGCTGTGGACTTTTCGCCGCGAGTTTCTGGTGGTGGGTGTGTTCAGCATGGTGGCCAATGTGCTCATGCTCTCGCCCACGCTGTACATGCTGCAGGTGTACGACCGGGTGATGGTCAGTCGCAGTGAGCTGACGCTGCTGGCGATGTCGTTGATCACCCTGTTTCTGTTTTGCGTCATGGCATTTGCCGAGTGGATGCGCTCACGTGTGTTGGTGCGTTCGGGGGTGCGGCTCGATGCCATGTTGGGCACGCGCGTGTTCAATGCCAGCTTCGAGGCCAATCTGGCGCCCTCGGGCGTGAGCCCGGCGCGCTCCTTTGGTGATCTGATCCAGATTCGCCAGTTTCTGACGGGCAATGGCATTCTGGCGTTTTTTGATACGCCCTGGACGCCTGTGTACATGGCGGTGTTGTTCATCCTGCACCCGATGCTGGGCTGGCTGGCGCTGTTCTTTGCGGCGGTGCAGGGGGCGTTGGCCTGGTTCGGGCACCGCTCCACGGTGGCTCCGGCCGAAGAGGCTTCCAGGGCCAGCGGTGAAGCATCGATGTACCTGCAGGGCAAATTGCGCAATGCCGAGGTGCTCGAACCCATGGGCATGGTCCACAACCTGCGCCCTCGCTGGGCGCAGCGCCATGACCAGGCGCAGCTGCTGCAGGGCAGGGCGCAGGCGTTGACGCACCGCATCACGGCATGGAGTAAGTTCATTCGCTATGCGCAGCAGTCGCTGGCGTTGGGCGCCGGGGCGTTGCTGGTGATCGATGGCCAGCTTTCGCCCGGGGGCATGATTGCCGCCAACGTGCTGATGACGCGGGCGCTGGCACCCATCGACATGCTGGTGGGAACATGGCGCGGTTTCATTGGCGCGCGCGGCGCCTTCGGGCGGCTGGAGGCCTTGCTGGCCGCTCACCCCGAGCGTGATCCGGCACTGTCGCGCGTGGCGCCGCAGGGGGCGATCACGCTGCGTGAGGTGGTGGCGGTGGCGCCGGGGCGCGCAGAGCCCATCCTCAAAGGGGTGAACTTGGCGGTGGCACCTGGCACGGTGACCGTGGTACTCGGACCCTCGGGCTCGGGCAAGTCCACCTTGGCGCGCTGCATGGTGGGCATCTGGCCTGGCGTGTCGGGTGAGGTGCTGCTCGACGGGTTGCCCATCAGTGGCTGGGACCGCAACGAACTCGGGCCTTACCTGGGCTACCTGCCGCAAGACATCGAGTTGTTCGAGGGGTCGATTGCCGAGAACATCGCGCGCTTTGGCGAGGTCTCGTCAGAGAAGGTGATTGCCGCCGCGCGCAGCGCTGGATTGCACGAGATGATTTTGCGTTTTCCAAAGGGCTATGACACGCCCATTGGCGAGGCCGGAAACCTGTTGTCGGGCGGCCAGCGCCAGCGTATCGGGCTGGCGCGCGCGGTGTATGGCGATCCGGTGCTGGTGGTGCTCGACGAGCCCAATGCCAACCTGGACGATGTGGGCGAGGCTGCACTGGTGCGCACCGTGCAGGAACTCAAGGCCAAGGGGCGCACGGTGTTTTTGATCACGCACCGCCCAGGCATTGTGGCGGTCGCTGACCGTCTGCTGATTTTGCGCAATGGCATGGTGCAGACCGAAGGGCCGCGCGACGAGGTGCTGGCATCGATGCGAGCGGCCCAGGCAACTCCGGCGCATGCTGGCTCTTCTGGTGCTTTGAGTACCCGTGCCATTTGATGGTCTAGCTTTTGCAGACGCTCTCTCTATAAAGTTTTTTTGGCGGGTAATGACATGGTCAAATCTTCGGTGTCTTTGGATCAGAACCCAGGTGAATCACCTGATGCGCTTGAGAATGTGGCGAAACTTCGCTCCAGCAGTCCCGGACGTCTGGGGCTATGGGCGCTGGCCATCGGGTTTGGAGGCTTCTTGTTGTGGGCTGGATTGGCGCCGCTGGATGAGGGGGTGCCAGCGGCGGGCATGGTGGCCATCGACACCAAGCGCAAGGCAGTGCAGCACCTGTCTGGCGGCATTGTGCAGGAGGTGCTGGTGCGCGAGGGCGACGAGGTGCAGGAGGGGCAGTTGCTGATTCGCCTCGACTCGGCGGTTGCGCGTGCCAACCACGAGTCGGTGCGCCAGCGCTATCTGGGCTTGCGCGCCATGCAGGGCCGACTGCTGGCCGAGCAGTCGGTTCAGGCCTCCATTGTCTTTCACCCCGATCTGGTGGCGGCCAGCACCGATCCGTTGATCCGCCAGCAAATGCAGAACCAGGAACGACTGTTCATGACGCGCCGCAGCCTGCTGCGCTCGGATCTGCAATCGATCGAGGAGAGCATCCTGGGGCAGGAAGGCTTGCTGCAGGCCTATAAGGGCATGCTGGAGAGTCGTTCAAGCCAGTTGCGTCTGATCAATGAGGAGCTGAGCCATCTGCGGGGGCTGGTCAAGGAAGGCTATGCGCCACGCAACCGGCAGCTGGAGATGGAACGCATGGTGGCCGATGCGAGCACGGCGATTGCAGACTTGCAGGGAAGCAGCGAACGTGCGCGGCGCACCGTTGCTGAGTTGCGCCAGCGCGCGCTGTCAAGGCAGCAGGAAT
>JAGOEY010000181.1 GCA_017997515.1 Burkholderiaceae bacterium
TTGTGTAATGCCTGCGCCACCGTGCCGCCCATTCGCACGGGCACCAGGTCGAGCATGGAAAAAGCGGTGGTAGCCAGGGTACGCATAGTGGGGGTTCTTTATGACGGGGATGGGAAGGCGGATCAGCCGAAGAAGGCGGAACCGGTTAACAACCCATTTTTATGAATGAAATAAGGCTCTAGCGCACGTTCCACATACGCAACCAGCTATTAATACAATAGCAAATCATCAGTCAGGGATCACAGCCCCAATCACCGCACCGGTGGCCTTGACCCCGGTTTTGACCACCACGGCCGCCGTGGTGACCACCGCGTCCCCCACCGCCACGACGGCGCAGCCGCTGCAGGCGGACAGAACAAGGGCGGACAGGGTCAGACGCAGGAACATGGGACAGCCTCGAAGGTAGGGCGAAAGCCCGGGTGGGAGCAGTTTGGCGAGTGTACCCACGCGCACCAAAAAAATGCGGGCCTGCCCGGGATACACCCGGTCAGGCCCGCATTTAGGGGCACTCAGTGCGCGGCGGATCAGGCCAGCGTATAAGCCGTCTTCACCGTGGTGAAGAATTCCTGGGCGTACTTGCCCTGCTCACGGGGGCCGTAGCTCGATGCCTTGCGGCCGCCGAACGGCACGTGGTAGTCCACACCGGCGGTGGGCAGGTTCACCATGACCATGCCGGCCTGGCTGTGGCGCTTGAAGTGCGTGGCGTACTTCAGGCTGGTGGTGGCGATACCGGCGGACAGACCGAACTCGGTGTCGTTGGCGGTGGCCAGAGCCTCTTCGTAGTCCTTCACCAGGATGACGCTGGCCACGGGGCCGAACACTTCTTCGCGGTTGATGCGCATGCCGGCGGTGGTGTCGGTGATCAGGGCCGGGGCCATGAAGAAACCGTCGTGTCCGCTGCCGCTGTGGCAGGCCACACGTGCGCCGCCAGCGGCCAGAGTGGCACCCTCGGCACGGGCGATTTCCACGTACGACAAGTCTTGCTCCAGCTGGGCCTGGCTCACAACGGGGCCGATGTCGGTGCCCTGGGTCAGTGCGTCACCCACCTTGATCTTGGCCATGCGGGCTTGCAGCGCTTCGATGAACTTGGGGTAGATGCCCTGGGTCACGATGAGGCGGCTGGAGGCCGTGCAACGCTGGCCGGTGGAGTAGAAGGCACTCTGGGCGCTGAGTTCCACAGCCTGGTTCAGGTCGGCGTCGTCCAGGATGATCTGGGGGTTCTTGCCGCCCATTTCCAGCTGAACCTTCTTGTGCGTCTGCACGCAGCGTTCGGCAATACGCTTGCCCACGCCGGTGGAGCCGGTGAAGCTGATGGCGGCGATGCCGTCATGGTTCACCAGTGCGTCACCGATGACGCTGCCACGGCCCATCACCAGGTTGAACACACCGGCGGGGATGCCACTGCGGCTGATGATCTCGGCCAGCGCCCAGGCGCTGCCGGGCACCAGGTCGGCGGGCTTCAGCACCACGCAGTTACCAAAGGCCAGCGCAGGTGCGATCTTCCAGGCGGGGATAGCGATGGGGAAGTTCCAGGGGGTGATCAGGCCGACCACGCCGATGGGTTCGCGGGTGATTTCCACACCGATGTTGGGGCGCACCGAGGGAATGGTTTCACCACCCAGGCGCAGGCATTCACCGGCGAAGAACTTGAAGATCTGGCCAGCGCGGCCAGCTTCGCCAATACCTTCGGCCTTGGTCTTGCCTTCTTCACGTGCCAGCAGCGTGCCCAGCTCTTCCTTGCGGGCCAGGATTTCGGTGCCGATCTTGTCGAGTGCGTCGCTGCGGGCCTGGATGCCGGAGGTGGACCAGGCGGGGAATGCGGCCTGGGCAGCTGCCACGGCGGCGTTCACCTGGGCTGCGTCACCCTGGGCGTACTGGCCGATCACGTCGGCCAGGTTGCTGGGGTTCACATTGGGGCTGTAGGTAGACCCGGCGACCCATTCGCCATTGATCAGGTTGTTGTGTTGTTGCATATAACTCTCTTGCGTCTGCTAAAAAATTGACTCAGAAATGCGCCCGCACACTATTAAATTGATAGCTGCATGCGCATGATATACATGGGCTTTAGGCATATTAGCATCCCGAAATAGCCTACCCTCTCCTCTGACCTTTCTCCAAAGGGAGAAATGGCAAAACAGCCGCACCCTGCTGGAGGGGGGCTGTCTTTTCCAGCAGACACCGCGGATCTGGCTCTGCCAGTCCGCTGGTGTCGCCCCCTGCAAGGGGGAAGGAGTAGCGGAACGAAGTCCGCGAAGCCTGGGGGTGTGCAATTACTGAGGGCCGAGCTTCTTGATCAGAGCGGCCAGTTCTTCCACTTCGGAAGGCTTCAGGTCAGACAGCGGAGCGCGCACGGGGCCGCCGCTGTGGCCGACGATGGTGGCGCCCGCCTTGATGATGCTCACGCCGTAACCTTCAACGCGGTTGCGGATCTTCAGGTAAGGCATGAAGAAGTCCTTCAACAGGCGGTGCTGCGTGGCCATGTCGTCGGTGCGCACGGCTTCGTAGAACTCGATTGCCGTCTTGGGGATGAAGTTGAACACGGCCGACGAGTACACCGGTGTGCCCAGCGCCTTGTAGGCAGCGGCATACACCTCAGCGGTGGGCAGGCCACCCAGGTAGGAGAAGCGGTCGCCCATGGCCATGAAGATGGAGGACATGGTTTCGATGTTGCCCACGCCGTCCTTGAAGCCGATCAGGTTCGGGCAGCGGTCGGCCAGGATCTGCAGCGATTCAGGCGTGAGCTTGGTGCGGTCGCGGTTGTAAACGATGACGCCAAACTTCACGCTGTTGCAGACCTGGGCCACGTGTTCGATCAGGCCTTCCTGGCCGGCTTCGGTCAGGTAGTGGGGCAGCAGCAGGATGCCGTGCGCGCCCAGGCGTTCGGCTTCTTGTGCGTGGGCAATAGCGGTGCGGGTGGGGCCACCGGCGCCAGCAATGATTGGCACCTTGCCGCGGCAGGTGTCCACGGCGGTCTTCACGACCTGGCTGTATTCCTCGCCGTACAGCGAGAAGTATTCACCCGTGCCGCCAGCGGCGAACAGGGCCGAGGCGCCGTAGGGAGCCAGCCATTCCAGACGGCTGATGTAGCTCTTGGCGTTGAAGTTGCCTTGTGCATCAAAGTCGGTGATGGGGAAGGACAGCAGGCCGGAGCCCATGATGGTCTTGAGTTCTTGCGGATTCATGGAAATCAATCTCTGTGGTTGGGGTGGGTTGGAAAACTACGTTGTGGACTACGTTGTGAATTACGTGGTGTGGTGCGGACGGTGATCAGTCCAGCTTGATGTTGGCGGCGCTGACCACCTTGGCCCAGCGCGCGCGCTCCTTGGCGAAGAACTGCTCTTCTTCGGCGGGTGTCATGGTGACAACTTCCGCGCCCTGTCCTGCCAGGCGCGAACGGATGTCGGCCGAGCGGATCACGGCGATGAGCTCTTTGTTCAGGCGCTGCACGATGGCGTCTGGCGTGCCACGGGCCACGCGCACACCTTGCCAGGTGCCGGACTCGAAACCGGGAACACCTTGCTCGGCGATGGTGGGGGTATCGCCGATCAGCGGCATACGGGTGCCCTTGGACACACCCAGCAGCTTCAGTTTGCCGCTCTGCACATGCGGCAGGGTTGCCAACATGCCGTTCATCAGCACCTGTGTCTGGCCACCCACGGTGTCCTGAATGGCCTGCACGCCGCCCTTGTAAGGCACATACACCCACTTGGCACCGGTGGCACGCTCCACCTCGACACCTGCCAGGTGGGGGGCGCTGCCAGTGGCCGTCACAGCGAAGTTCAGGTCGCTGGTCTTGGACAGTGCAACCAGTTCTTTCAGGTTGTTGGCTTTGACCGAAGGGTGCACCACCAGCAGGTGGGGCGAGTAGGCCAGCATGGTCACGCCACAGATCCTTGGAGGGGTCGAAAGGCAGCTTGGTGTAAACCGAGGGGCTGATGGCCAGTGCACCCACGTCGCACAACAACAGCGTGTAGCCGTCGGGCGCGGACTTGGCCACAAAGTCGGCACCCAGGTTGCCGTTGGCGCCGGGCTTGTTGTCGATGATGACGGTTTGTTTGAGGGCCTCGGCCAGCTGGATGCTGATGGCGCGCGCGATGATGTCCGACGAGCCGCCTGGTGGGTAAGGCACCACGATACGGATCGGCTTGCTGGGCCAGGCGTCCTTGCCTTGTGCCACAGCAGGCAATGACACGGAAGCCGCAGCGGCTGCAGCAGCGGTCACCAGAATTTCACGGCGCTTGAATTGCATGGATATGTCTCCTGAATAGGTATGTAGCGGATGAGATCAGTCATCGTACAACTAAAAATAAAACATGCCAAGTTTTATTTGTTA
>JAGOEY010000182.1 GCA_017997515.1 Burkholderiaceae bacterium
ACAGTTCCCATGCAAGACACCTACCAGCACACCGAAGTAGAACGCGCCGTCCAGTCCACCTGGACCGCTGGCGACGTTTACCGCGTCACCGAAGACACGTCGAAGAAGAAGTTCTACGCCTGCTCCATGCTGCCCTACCCCAGCGGCAAGTTACACATGGGCCACGTTCGCAACTACACCATCAACGACATGCTGGCGCGCCAGCTGCGCATGAAGGGCTACAACGTGCTGATGCCCATGGGTTGGGACGCGTTTGGCCTGCCGGCCGAGAACGCCGCGCTGAAAAACGGCGTGCCGCCCGCGCAGTGGACCTTCGACAACATCGCCTACATGAAGAAGCAGATGCAGGCCATGGGCCTGGCCATCGACTGGAGCCGCGAAGTCGCCACCTGCGAGCCGTCTTATTACAAGTGGAACCAGTGGCTGTTCCTCAAGATGCTGGAAAAAGGCATTGCCTACCGCAAAACCCAGGTCGTCAACTGGGACCCGGTGGACATGACCGTGCTGGCCAATGAGCAGGTGATCGACGGCAAGGGCTGGCGCACCGGCGCGGTGGTCGAGAAGCGTGAGATTCCGGGCTATTACCTCAAGATCACCGACTACGCCGAAGAGTTGCTCGACAGCGTCAGCCACCAGCTGCCCGGCTGGCCCGAGCGTGTGAAGCTGATGCAGGAAAACTGGATTGGCAAATCCACCGGTGTGCGTTTTGCATTCCCGCACGACATTAGCGATGCCAGCGGTGCGCTGATTGGCGACGGCAAGATGTACGTCTTCACCACCCGCGCCGACACCATCATGGGTGTCACCTTCTGCGCGGTGGCACCTGAGCACCCAATCGCCACCCACGCGGCCAGCACCAACCCCGCACTGGCGGCGTTTATTGCCGAATGCAAGAGTGGCGGCACCACCGAGGCCGAGCTGGCCACCCAAGAGAAAAAGGGCATGCCCACCGGCCTGTTCGTGCGCCACCCGCTGACCGACGACGAGGTCGAGGTCTGGGTCGGCAACTACGTGTTGATGGGTTACGGCGACGGTGCGGTGATGGGGGTGCCTGCCCACGACGAACGCGACTTTGCGTTTGCCAAAAAATACGACCTGCCCATTCGCCAGGTGGTGCTGGTGGACGGTGAACACTACGACTACCAGCACTGGCACGACTGGTACGGCGACAAACAGCGCAGCGTCACCGTCAACTCCGACAGCTTCAGCGGCATGTCACACAAGGACGCGGTCGAAGCCGTCGCCCACGCGCTGCAGGCCAAGGGCCTGGGCGAGAAAAAGACCACCTGGCGCTTGCGCGACTGGGGTGTGAGCCGCCAGCGCTACTGGGGCACACCGATCCCCATCATCCACTGCGACGAACACGGCGCGGTGCCGGTGCCCGAGAAGGATTTGCCCGTTGTGCTGCCGCAGGACTGCATCCCCGACGGCTCCGGCAACCCGCTGCACAAACACGAAGGTTTCCACGCCGGTGTGGTCTGCCCCGTGTGTGGCAAGGCTGCGCGGCGCGAGACCGACACCATGGACACGTTTGTGGACTCGTCCTGGTACTTCATGCGTTACTGCGACCCGAAGAACACCGACAAGATGGTGGCCGAGGGCGCGGACTACTGGATGCCGATGGACCAGTACATCGGGGGCATCGAACACGCCATCCTGCATTTGCTGTACGCGCGTTTCTGGACCAAGGTCATGCGCGACCTCGACCTGGTCAAGATCGACGAGCCCTTCACCAAGCTGCTCACGCAAGGCATGGTGCTGAACCACATCTACTCCCGCAAGGGTGAGACCGGTGGTGTCGAATACTTCTGGCCCAGCGAGGTGGAAGACATCCCCGACGCCAACGGCAAGGTCACCACGGCGCGGCGCAAGTCGGACGGCTCGATCGTCAACTACGACGGCATCGGCACCATGTCCAAGTCCAAAAACAACGGCGTGGACCCGCAGGACCTGATCGAAAAATACGGTGCCGACACCGCGCGTCTGTACACCATGTTCACCGCCCCGCCCGAGGCCACGCTGGAGTGGAACGACGCGGCCGTGGAAGGCAGCTACCGCTTCCTCAAGCGGGTGTGGAACTTCGGGGTGAAGCTGAATGCTATTAATTCAGGAGCTGGTGGCGCAAATGCAGTGGGCGCTGGAGGCCTAAAAGGCATTGAATTTGGCAAGGAGGCCAAGGCCCTGCGCCTGGAGATCCACACCGTGCTCAAGCAGGTGGACTACGACTACCAGCGTATGCAGTACAACACCGTGGTCTCAGGTGTGATGAAGATGATCAACGCGCTCGAAGGCTTCAAGAGCGACGGCTCGGCCGGTGCGCAGGCGGCGGTGCGTGAAGGTTTCGGCATCCTGCTGCGCTGCCTGTACCCGGCCACGCCCCACATCGCCTACCGGCTGTGGGATACCCTGGGCTACGCAGCGGCCCAAGGTGACCTGCTGAACGCCCCCTGGCCCGAAGTGGACCCCGGCGCGCTGGTGCAGGACGAAGTGGAACTCATGCTGCAGATCAATGGCAAATTGCGCGGCTCCATCCTCGTGCCCGCTGCGGCCAGCAAGGAAGAGATCGAACGCACCGCCCTGGCCAGCGACGCTTTTGTGAAACAGGCCGCAGGTGCCGCACCCAAAAAGGTGGTGGTGGTGCCCGGTCGTTTGGTCAACGTGGTGGTCTGACATGCAGCGCCGACTCCTCCTCACTGCAGCGGCCGCCACAGGGTTGACCGCCTGCGGCTTCAAACTGCGCCAGGCCCCGGACTTTGCGTTCTCCACGCTCTACCTCACCGCCGCTGAAAGCTCGCCGCTGGGTAACGAGTTGCGCCGCAACATCGAGTCCACCGGCAAGGTCAAGGTGTTACGCGACGCCAAGGACATCAACAACGCCGAGGTCATTCTCGATGTGTTGCAGGAGCTGCGCGAACGGGTGGTGGTGGCCACCAACAGCTCGGGCCAGGTGCGTGAACTGCAGTTGCGCCTGCGGGTGCGGTTTCGCCTGCGCACGCCCACCGGGGGCGAGCCCATTCCCAACACCGAGATCGTCCAGCAGCGCGACATCAGCTACAACGAAACCCAGGCCCTGGCCAAAGAGGCGGAAGAAGCGCTGCTGTACCGCAACATGCAGTCAGACATCGTCCAGCAAATCCTGCGCCGTCTCGCGGCGGTTAAACAGATCTGAACGGCCATGCAACTCGGTGCCGCCCAGCTGGCTGGGCATCTGCAAAAAGGCATACGTTCGCTCTACACCTTACACGGCGACGAGCCGCTGCTGGTGCAGGAGGCGGCGGACGCCATCCGTGCGGCGGCCCGGGTGCAGGGCTTCACCGAGCGTACGTCGCACACCGTAGCGGGTGCCCATTTCGACTGGAGTGAGGTGCTGGCCGCAGGCGGCTCACTGAGCCTGTTTGCCGACAAACAAATCGTCGAAGTGCGTATCCCGTCCGGCAAACCCGGCAAAGACGGCAGCATCGCCCTGCAGCAGCTGGCTACCAGTGCGCAGGGCAACGACTCCACACTCACCCTGGTGATCCTGCCGCGCCTGGACAAGGCCACCCGCACGGGCGCGTGGTTTATGGCGCTGGACAGTTTTGGTGTCACCCTGCAGTTCGACCCGGTGGAGCGCCAGATGCTGCCGCAGTGGATTGCCCAGCGCCTGCAGCAGCAGGGCCAGCGTGTGGCAGCCGGGGATGTGGGCCAGCGCACGCTGCAGTTTTTTGCCGACCGGGTGGAAGGCAACCTGCTCGCCGCCCACCAGGAAATCCAGAAACTCGCGCTGCTGTACCCGCCGGGTGAGCTGGTGCAGGAGCAGGTCGAAGCCGCTGTGCTCAACGTGGCGCGGTACGACGTTTTTAAGCTGTCCGAAGCCGTGCTGGGCGGCCAGCCGCTGCGGGTGCAACGTATGCTCGACGGCCTGCAGGCCGAAGGGGAGGCCGAGGTGCTGGTGCACTGGGCGCTGGCCGAAGACATCCGCGCCCTGAAACGCGTGAAAGACGCCATGAATGCAGGCCGCCCCCTGCCCATGGCCCTGCGCGAAAACCGCATCTGGGGCCCCAAAGAGCGCCTGTTCGAACGTATCCTGCCGCGTGCCACAGACGCCGCTTTGGCCCGTCTGCTGCAGTCCGCCCACACAGTGGACGGCATCGTCAAAGGCCTCAAACAGCCGAACTGGCCCACCGACAACTGGCAGGCCTTGCAACGTCTGGCGCTGCAGGTGTGCCGACTCGGCCAGGCCACGCGGTAGCTCCGCAACACACTTGGCGCAACTGCGTCAAAATCATGCCCATGAACGCGCTCAACATTGCCGAATACACCCAGACCCTTGGTTTGCAAGCAAAACAGGC
>JAGOEY010000183.1 GCA_017997515.1 Burkholderiaceae bacterium
TGAGCAGCACGATGAGCCAGTGCCAAATGGAAAATGAACCCATGGAATATCTCCTGATGTATGGAAAGTGATTTTAGATGCGCAAAGGGCCAAGACTTGTAATGCCCTGCGCAAGAACGTTGATTAAGGATGCTCTGCATAACTCTACGCGAGTGTGTGTAGTGCGGATCGGGATGGGATGCAAGGCGCATTTCGCAGCCCAATAGCATGGCTATTGGCTAGAAAGGCAACGCCGCAGACCGCCCGAGCCCGCGCTATCACACGCCGCGAGGAGTTATGCAGAGCGTCCTTAACCCTTGAGCCAGGGCCGTGGCCCACCCATGACATGGATATGCAGGTGGTGCACTTCCTGGCCGCCCTCGGCTCCGGTGTTGGTGACGATACGGAAACCGCCGTCCGGGTACGGGTTGCAGCCCTGCTCACGTGCCAGCTTCGGTGCCAGCACCATCATGCGGCCCAGCAAAGCTTCATGCTCTGGCCCTACGTGGTCCATGGAAGGAATGTGGACTTTCGGGATCATCAGAAAGTGCACAGGCGCCCAGGGATGGATGTCATGAAAAACGAAAATTTCTTCGTCTTCGTAGACCTTCTTCGAGGGAATCTGGCCCGCAACGATCTTGCAAAAAATACAGTTCGAATCGGTGTGCATAACCACTCAGTCCGGCAGGCGGTTATCGGTGAAGCGCATCCAGCCCTTGACGCAGCGGTACAGGTACCACAGGCCAATCACCGTGTACGCCGCCATGCCGGGCAGCAGAAACAGCAACCACAGCGGTGAACACAGCACCAGCCAGAAAATGGTCCACCAGAAGGTGCGGATCATGTAGTTGTGGTGCGCGTTGTAGAGCGGGTCCACCTCCTCGCCGCGCTTGATGTAGTTCACCACCAGCGCAATCACCGCCAGCATGCCCGCGCTGGCCCAGGCCACGGTGTGCAGGCCGTACAGCACATGCATGACCGTGCGGTCGTTGTCGGTGTGGACAGGGGTCGTTGCCGATGGAGCCGTCTGGGGCTCCACCACTTTGACGTCGATGATGTCGTTCATTCGTTCACTCCTTCACGTGCCAGCGCCTTGCGTAAAGCCTTTTCCTCAATGCCGCTGGTGCCCTCGCGGCGCTCCAGTTCAGTGATCACATCGGCAGGTGACAGGCCGTAATGCGCCAGCGCCACCATGGTGTGGAACCACAAATCGGCCACTTCGTTCACTATTTTTTGCGTATCGCCGCCGTGGTCGGCGTCTTTGGCAGCCAAAACCACCTCAGTGGCCTCTTCGCCGATCTTCTTGAGAAAAGCGTCTGGACCTTTGTGCAATAGCCGTGCCACGTAACTGGCACCGGGGTCGCCGCCATTGACAACTTTGCGGCTTTCGATCACGGCGGCCAGACGCGCCAGGGAGTCATTGGAGGACATAGACGTTTTATTTGTAGATGGAAGACGGGTCTTTCAAGACCGGCTCAGTCACTTGCCAGGCACCGTCGCGGTACAGGCTGAAAAAACAGCTGTGGCGGCCGGTGTGGCAGGCGATACCGGGCTCGTGGCCGGTCTGGGTGACCATCAGCAATAACACGTCGTTGTCGCAGTCCATCCGGATTTCGTGCACGGTTTGCACGTGGCCCGACTCTTCACCCTTGAACCACAGCTTGTTGCGCGACCGGCTGAAGTACACCGCCCGGCCCAGCTCGGCCGTTTTTTGCAAGGCCTCGCGGTTCATCCACGCAAACATCAGCACGTCTTTGCTGCCGAGCTCCTGCGCAATCACAGGCACCAAGCCCTGCGCGTCCCATTTCACATCATTTAACCAATTCATACCGAACATTGTCGGTGATATTTGTGACACCCCCAGGCTGCGCGGACTGCGTTCCGCTACTCCTTCCCCCTTGCAGGGGGCGACGCCAGTGGCCTGGCAGAGCCAGATCCACGGCGTCTGCTGGAAGTGCGCCTCCCCGCTGCGCGGGATGGGCGCGGGTTTGCACACAAAAATCTCAGTAATTTGATAGCTGCTAGCGCTTTCTCCAACTGCGCTAGAGGCCAATTTCATCCAAGAAACAGAGTCTCCACCACAGACAGCGCAAGTGCGAAGCACAAACGCCCCTCAAGCGAACACCGTCGAACCGGCTTTGCCGGCCGACTGGTGTTGCCCCCTGCAAGGGGGTTGGCGTTTACACGAAGTAAAAAAGCCCGGGGATGCTCTGCACGAATCCCGCGGCAAGTGTGCGCTGCGGATCGGGATGGGCTACGAGGCGCAAAGCACAGCAATAGCAGAGCTATTGCGCGCATTTGCAACGACGTAGACCGCCCGAGACCGCAGATGCACACGGCGCGGGTATTGGTGCAGAGCATCCCTAGGGGTGTTACACCCTCACCGGGATACCCCGCGCAGCCATACAGGCCTTGGCTTCGGCGACGGTGAATTCACCGTAATGGAAGATGCTGGCGGCCAACACGGCGTCGGCACCACCTTGCTGGACACCGTCTGCCAGATGCTCCAACGTGCCGACACCACCCGAGGCAATCACGGGCACGCTGATAGCGTCGCTCACGGCGCGGGTCAGCGCCAGGTCGAAGCCACTTTTGGTGCCATCACGGTCCATGCTGGTGAGCAAAATTTCACCCGCGCCGCGCCGTGCCATCTCGGTCGCCCAGGCCACCGCATCGAGGCCGGTGTTCTTGCGGCCACCGTGGCTGTAAACGTCCCAGCCCGGGCCCCGGGTTACTGCGTCTTCCGCGTTGCGGCGTTTGGCGTCAATCGCCACGACGATGCACTGCGCGCCGTATTTGGCCGATGCGTCCTCGATCACCTGAGGGTTGGCAATGGCGGCGGAGTTAAAACTGACCTTGTCGGCACCAGCGTTGAGCAGGCGGCGCACGTCTTCGACCACTCGCACACCACCTCCCACGGTCAGCGGGATAAATACTTGGGAGGCAACGGCCTCGATGATGTGCAGGATCAGATCGCGGCCATCGGAGGTAGCGGTAATGTCGAGGAAAGTGAGTTCGTCGGCGCCTTGATCGTTGTAACGGGCGGCAATCTCCACCGGGTCACCGGCGTCACGCAGCTCAACGAAGTTGACGCCCTTGACGACCCGACCTCCGGTCACGTCAAGGCAGGGAATGATGCGTTTAGCAAGCATGGGTATCCAAAAAAGAAGAGGCGATCAGACCAGCGCCAGGTGCTGCCCACCCGTCCAGCGCGCACCAGCGGCCAGCGTGACCGGTGTGTCGATCTGCGCGGCCTCGATACACAGCATCTGCGCAAAACCGTCCGGCGGCATGTCGGCCAGCGTCGCACATTTGGCGGCACCCGGATTCCAGACCACGGTGTTGCCCAGGCTGGCGCTTTGGGCGACCTGCACGGTCTTGTGGCCATCGGTGAACTGCAGTGGCGCGGCAGCAGCGGTGAATACGCGGTCGAATTCACCGGTGAAATGGATGGCACCTTGCTGGTGGCTGTGCACATCGACCAGCGAATCCCAGCTGGCGCAGCCATCCAATCCGTCCACACGGGTCTGGCCAATGTCGGCCACACGGAAGTAGGTGTGCAGGGCCAGCATGAAGCTCAGCGGTGTGGTGCCGGTGTTATCCACCGACACATCGAGCGCCAGGCGGCCACGAGCCAGCGTGAACGTCAGTTGCAGGCGAAAGTCATGCGGCCAGAGCGCCAGCGTGGCCGGGTTGCTGTCCAGGGTGAGCGCCAGTTGCACAGAACCGTCTTGGGCTGTCGCGTCGCCCGCCACCCAGGGCTGGTTGCGCGCAAACCCGTGTTTAGGCAGCGGTCCGCGTTCGTTGAACTGCGGGAAACACACCGGCACACCGCCGCGGATGGGCGAGCGGCCATCGAAGGGACTGCGCGGGCTTAGGTAAAGCTGTTCGGCACCAAAGGCTACCCACGACAACACATGGCCACCGTGCAGCGCCACCAGCAGGTGGTTGTCGGCATCAAGCCGCAGGCGCACACAGGGCTGGCCTGCAAACGCCTCGGGGGTGGCGATTGGATCAGGCATTACCCAGCTCGTCGGCGCGCGCTTGGGCAGCGGCAAAGTCCAGGTCGCCGGAATAAATCGCACGGCCGCAGATCACACCCTCAACACCTTCGCTCTCGACAGCGCAGAGCTGTTCGATGTCCATCATGCTGCCCAGGCCACCCGACGCAATCACGGGGATGGTGAGTGCTTGTGCCAACTTGACGGTCGCGTCGATGTTGATGCCCGACAACATGCCGTCGCGGCCGATGTCGGTGTAGATGATGGATTCAACGCCCCAGTCCTCGAACTTCTTCGCCAGATCCACCACTTCGTGGCCGGTGAGTTTGCTCCAGCCATCGGTGGCAACTT
>JAGOEY010000026.1:0-5005 GCA_017997515.1 Burkholderiaceae bacterium
TGTCCAGCCTGTGTTGGCCGGCTGTCTCCACAGCAGCAGGAAAATCCGACGACCTGCGTGAAAAAGCACTGGCGATGGCAGACACCCGGCGCAATGCAGAGCTTTTTTACGAAGTGTTGCTGGGCGAGCTGAATGCCACCGACGGTGACCCCGGGACAGCATACGCACTCATTCTGGACGCTGCACGCAAGACACAAGACCCGGCCTTGTACAAGCGCGCCGCCGACATTGCGCTGCAGTCCCGCTCTGGTGACTCGGCCCTGGTCGCCACCCGGGCCTGGAAGCAGGCTTTGCCGCAGGACCGAGAGGCCAACCGCTACGAGCTGCAGATCTTGCTGGCCCTCGGACGTATCGCAGAAACCGCCGGGCCGTTGCAACAGGAACTGGCGCAGTCCAGCCTGCTGGCCAAAACCGTGGCACTTGCCACCATCCCGCCGCTGTACGCGCGCGCACCCGACCGCAAACTGGCGGCCGATGTGGTGGAACAAGCCATCGCCAGTGAGCTTGCCAACCCCGACACCGCAGCCGCCGCCTACACCGCCGTGGGCCGTTTGCGACTGGCGGCTGGCAACCTGCCCGCCGCACTCGAGGCTGCACGCCGCGCACAAGACAAAGACCCGCTGGCCGAAGGCCCTGCCCTGCTGGCGCTGGAAACCATGGGGCCCGACAACCCGTTGGCCGAACCCATCGTCCGCAAATACCTCGACACCAAGAGCCCACTCGCCACGGTGCGACTGGCCTACGCCCGGGCACTGGCGGGTAACCAGCGTTACACCGATGCAGCGCAGCAACTCACCATCGTGACCCAGCAGCAGCCCGACCTGGCAGACGCCTGGCTGCTCAAGGCCAGCCTGCAGATGCAACAGGACCAGCTACAGGAGGCAGAAAAATCGCTGCAAACCTACCTGGCGCTCGACGACCAGAAAAAACAGCCCGACGCCCAAAGCCGTGGACGTGTCCAGGCCCTGCTGCTGCTGTCCCAGCTGGCCGAGAAACGCAAAGACTTCGCTGGCGCAGAAAAATGGCTCGCGCAAATTGACAACACCGACGAGCTGCTGGATGTACAACTGCGCCGCGCTTCCCTGCTGGCCAGCCAAGGCAAGCTGGACGAGGCCCGGGCCACCATCCACACCCTGCCCACCGCCACGGCAGCGCAGCGGCGCACCGCGCTCATGGCAGAGGTGCAATTGCTGCGCGACGCCAAGCAGTACCAGGCTGCGTACGACCTGCTGGCCACCGCCTCGACCCAAAACCCGAAAGATGGCGACCTCGTCTATGAACAAGCCATGCTGGCCGACAAGATGGGGCGCACCGCCGACATGGAACGCCTGCTGCGCAGCCTGATCGCCAGCCACCCGGACTACCACCACGCGTACAACGCGCTTGGTTATTCGCTGGCAGACCGTGGGGTCCAGCTACCCGAGGCCCGTGCACTGATCCAGAAGGCCCTGGAATCGGCACCCAACGACCCCTTCATCAACGACAGCCTGGCCTGGGTGGAATTCCGCATGGGCAACCTGCCGGAGGCTGTGCGCATCCTGGAGACCGCCTACAAGGCACGGCCCGATGCAGAGATCGCCGCCCACCTGGGTGAAGTGCTGTGGAGCTCCGGGCAAAAAGACAGGGCCATCGCCATCTGGAAAGAAGGCCTGCAGCGCAGCGCGGACAACGAAACCCTGCTGGAGACGCTCAAGCGCCTGAAGGTCCCACGGTGAGCCCGCACTGGCACAGGGCACGGCACATTGCCTGGTTGTTTGTTTTTGCTTCTTTTTTGATAGCTGGTTGCGCACGTCCACCGGGCGCAGAAGGCCAAAATGGCTTAAAAAACAGCTTCTGGGCAGGCCGCCTGGCCCTGCAAGTGGAATCCGAGCCACCCCAGTCTTTTCACGCCAGTTTTGAGCTCAAAGGCACAGCCCAGACAGGTGAACTTTCCTTGTTCAGCCCCCTCGGCAACACGCTGGCCGTGCTGAACTGGTCACCCCAGGCCGCCACCCTGAATTCTGGTGGCACCGTGCGCGAATTCAGTTCACTCGACACACTGGTGGCGCAAGTGACAGGCACCCCGATCCCGATCCCCGCCCTGTTTGCGTGGCTGGCGGGCGACCAGGCCAGCGCCACCGGATGGGCCACCGACCTTTCCCAGTTGGCAGACGGACGCTTGGTCGCCCGGCGCACCGACCCTCTGCCCACCGCCGTGTTACGCGTTGTGCTGGAGCAGTAACACCATGCGTGCGCTGTACGACATCCCGGCCCCGGCCAAGCTCAACCTCTTCCTGCACATCACGGGACGCCGTGCGGACGGCTACCACCTGCTGCAGTCGGCCTTCATGCTGATCGACTGGTGCGACACACTGCATTTTGAGCTGCGCACCGACGGTGCCATTACACGTGAAGACCTGACCGTTGCATTACCTGCCGACGACCTGTGCCTGCGCGCAGCCCGCGCACTACAGGCCGCCACTGGCACGCAGCTGGGCGCACACATCGGTATCGCCAAAAATGTTCCGTCGCAGGCTGGTATGGGCGGCGGCTCGTCCGACGCGGCCTCTTGCCTGCTGGCGTTAAACCGGCTGTGGAATACCCGTGTGCCCCTCGAAAAGTTGGCCGAAATTGGTTTGCGGCTGGGTGCCGATGTACCTTTTTTCCTGCGGGGCCACAACGCCTGGGTAGAAGGTATCGGTGAAAACATCACACCGCTGACAGGTGACACACAACTGGCCGCTGCAGACTTCCTGGTGGTCAAACCACCGGCAGGTTTGCCCACCGACGCAATTTTTTCTGCGGCGGACTTAAAACGCGATACAGAAGCTGCTACAATGCGAGGCTTCGCTGCAAACGCTTATGGCTTCGGCCACAACGATCTGCAGCCGGTTGCCCAAAGGCTCTGCCCCGGTGTCACCCAAGCCCTCAAATGGCTTGAAACACACCAACTGCAAGGCAGGATGACCGGCTCAGGAAGTGCTGTGTTTGCGCAGGTTCAGCATCCGCTGGATTTGGCAAAAGTTCAGGAGTCCGCTCCAGAACATTGGCAAGTCAGGCTGTGCAGCAACCTCGGGGTTCATCCTTTGGCAGGGTGGGCAACAGCTTAAGGTTATCGGTAGGCGGTTTTTGACCGTCCACCCGTGTAGGGGAGTCGCCAAGTTGGTTAAGGCACTGGATTTTGATTCCAGCATGCGAAGGTTCGAATCCTTCTTCCCCTGCCAAATAGAGTAAAGACTTACGCAAAACAGGCCCAGGCAAAGTGCTTGGCACTTGGCTGAGGGCTTTGTACATCCTCATTTGCGTATGTCGCGGTATGCACTGCGCGCTGCAGCATGCAATTCACAGGCATCTCACAAGCCCTTTTTTGATCGCTGGAACGCATATGCAGGCTCTCCACCCTGATTTCATGATCTTCACGGGCAATGCCAATCCTGGTATGGCCTCTGAGATTGCTCAGCACCTCGGCATCTCTTTGGGTGCCGCCAGCGTAGGCCGCTTCTCCGACGGTGAAGTCACCGTCGAGATCAACCAGAACGTGCGTGCACGTGATGTGTTTGTGGTGCAAAGCACCTGCGCGCCCACCAACGAAAACCTGATGGAACTGCTCATCATGGTGGACGCCTTGAAGCGTGCATCGGCCGAGCGTATCAGTGCCGTCATCCCCTACTTCGGCTACGCCCGCCAAGACCGCCGTCCGCGTTCCGCCCGTGTGCCGATCACCGCCAAGGTGGTGGCCAACATGCTGCAGGCTGTGGGTGTAGACCGCGTGCTGACGATGGATTTACACGCTGACCAGATCCAGGGCTTCTTCGACATTCCGGTGGACAACATCTACGCGTCACCCGTGCTGCTGGGCGACCTGCGCCAGAAGAATTACGAAGACCTGATTGTGGTGTCGCCCGACGTGGGTGGTGTGGTGCGCGCACGCGCCCTGGCCAAACAGCTCGGCTGTGACATGGCCATCATCGACAAACGTCGCCCGAAGGCGAACGTGAGTGAAGTGATGCACGTCATCGGTGAAATCGATGGCCGCAACTGCGTGATCATGGACGACATGATCGACACCGCAGGCACGCTGGTGAAGGCTGCCGAAGTGCTCAAGGAACGTGGTGCCAAGAAGGTGTACGCCTACTGCACCCACCCGATTTTCTCGGGCCCTGCCATCGAGCGTATCGCCCAGGGCTCGGCGCTCGACGAAGTCGTGGTCACCAACACCATCCCGCTGAGCGACACCGCTGCAGCGTGCAAGAAGATTCGCCAACTCTCCGTGGCCCCGCTGATCGCCGAGACGATCCAGCGTATCGCCAAGGGTGAGTCGGTCATGAGTTTGTTCTCGGACCAGGAAAACCTGTTCTAGGTTTTCCAAGCCAGACAAAAGCGGGGCTGCAGACCTCTGCGAGGTTCGCAGCCCCTTTTTAAAACTGAGTCGCACTGGTCGCGGTCGGCTCTTCAAGGAGTTAGTTATGCAATTTGTCGCTTTTGAGCGCGCCCTGCAGGGTACGGGTGCGAGCCGCCGTCTCCGCATCACAGGCAAGACGCCTGGTATCGTTTACGGTGGTACCGGTGAGCCCCAGCTGATCGAAATCGATCACAACGCTCTGTGGCACGCCCTGAAAAAAGAAGCTTTCCACTCCAGCGTGCTGGACATGGAAGTTGCTGGCACCACCAGCAAAGTGCTGTTGCGCGATGTGCAATACCACCCATACAAACAACTCGTGCTGCACATCGACTTCCAACGTGTTGATGCCAAGACCAAGCTGCACATGAAAGTGCCACTGCACTTCAGCGGTGAAGAAGAGTCCCCAGCGGTCAAACTCGACCACTGCCTGGTGACCCACATCGTGACCGAACTCGAAGTGTCGTGTATGCCTTCGGATCTGCCCGAGTTCATCGCTGTGGACCTGAGCAACCTGAAGAAGAACGTCTCCCTCGGCCTGAAGGACATCAAGCTGCCCAAGGGCGTGAGCGCTGTCATCAAGGGCGGCAAGCAAAACCCGGTGCTGGTGTCGGTTGTGGCACCCGT
>JAGOEY010000026.1:5105-13949 GCA_017997515.1 Burkholderiaceae bacterium
ACCTGAAGAAGAACGTCTCCCTCGGCCTGAAGGACATCAAGCTGCCCAAGGGCGTGAGCGCTGTCATCAAGGGCGGCAAGCAAAACCCGGTGCTGGTGTCGGTTGTGGCACCCGTCGCCGAAGTTGCAGCGCCTGTAGAAGCTGCACCTGCCGCACCTGTCAAGGGCAAAGGCAAGAAGTAATGAGGCTCAGACAGCATCCGCTGTCTTGACCAATACGGCCCACCTTGTGTGGGCCGTTTTTCATTGTGTTGACCCCCCCTGTCCCGCAGCAGCAAACCTGCGGGTGTTTTAATCGCTTTCATGATCAAGCTGTTTGTTGGCCTCGGCAATCCAGGCCCTGAATACGATGCCACGCGGCACAACGCCGGATTCTGGTGGATAGACGCACTCGCCCAAGACCTGAAAACCAGCCTGGTGCCTGACAAGAATTTCCAGGCCCAGGTAGCGCGCACCAGTATCAACGGGCAGACCGTGTGGCTGCTCAAGCCGCAGACGTTCATGAACCTGTCGGGCCGGTCGGTCGCGGGGCTTGCGCGTTTCTTCAAGATCCAGCCCGATGAAATCCTGGTGGTGCACGATGAACTCGACGTCGTGCCCGGCCAGGCCAAACTCAAGTTTGGCGGAAGCCACGCGGGCCACAACGGCCTGCGCGACATCCATGCCCAGCTGGGCACGGGCGACTACTGGCGCTTGCGTATCGGTATTGGCCACCCGGGTGTTAAGTCAGAGGTGATTCACTGGGTGCTAAAGAAACCGATGGCCGAACACCGCGAAGCCATTGACGAGACCATCACACGCAGTCTCAAGGCCCTACCCGCACTGCTGGCGGGTGAGATGGACAAAGCCACTCTGCTGATCCACACCGCCAAGCCCCCACGCCCCAAACCACCACGCCCGCCAGCGGCTGTCGAGTCGCCGCAAGAGACACCGGGCACCTGATGTGGCGCCCAGAAGCACCTGATTGAGGGGCGGATAGCGACTCCTGTTTTAATAGCTACTTGCGCACACCCCACGTGCGCTAGAGGCTATTTTCATGCTGATTTATTGGCATTTTGCAGCCGCTCGAACTTCTGCCACAGGGTTTCACGTGTTTCGACATGGGCGGGGTTCACGGGGATACAAGCCACTGGGCAGATCTGCACACACTGGGGCTCGTCGAAGTGGCCCACACATTCGGTGCATTTGCTGGGCTCGATTTCATAAATCTCCTGCCCGAGGTAGATCGCATCGTTCGGGCATTCGGGCTCACACACATCACAGTTGATGCACTCGTCGGTGATCATCAGTGCCATGTGGGACCTCCTGCATGGGCACGGGTACATGGGATGAAAAGAGCGGCAAGCATGGGGTGATTATCCGCGCAGCGCTGCAGCCTGCCATAGCCATAATGCAGCAACCCCACTGCCAACGCGCCCCTGCCCCATGGGTCTTTTTTTCCTCAAACGATTTGCCACCCTCATCGCCACACTGGCGGGGGCCTCCGTCGTGGTGTTTCTGGTGCTGGACATCCTGCCGGGAAATGCGGCGCAGATTTTGATGGGGCCGGATGCATCACCCGAGGCTGTGGCGGCGCTGGCGTCCAAGCTCGGGCTCGACCAACCGGCCTGGCAGCG
The DNA here is from genome assembly GCA_017997515.1 of Burkholderiaceae bacterium. Next base: position 6,721 of record JAGOEY010000026.1, read on the forward strand.
TTACGGGCTCTGGATCAGCGGGCTGCTGCGGGGTGACATGGGGCTCAGTTATGCCTACAGCACCCCCGTGTCGGAACTGGTGCTGGAACGCCTTGCGCTGACCGTGCCGCTCGCGCTGATGGCCATGGCACTGACCACGGTGCTGGCGCTGGCCGCAGGGGTGTACGCAGCAGCGCACCACAACAAGGTTGGCGACGTGGGTGTGATGGGCCTGGCCCAGCTGGGCATTGCCATTCCCAACTTCTGGTTTGCGATCCTGCTGATCCTGCTGTTTTCCGTGCATCTGCAGTGGTTCTCCGCCGGAGGTTTTGATGGCTGGAGCGAAGGGCTTGGGCAGGGGCTCAAGTCGCTGCTGCTGCCCGCCATCGCGCTGGCTGTGGTGCAGGCGGCCATCCTGGCGCGTATCACCCGCTCGGCTGTGCTGGAGGTGCTGCGGGAAGACTTTGTGCGCACCGCACGCGCCAAAGGCCTGTCACAGCGCGCCGCTTTATGGCGGCATGTGTTGCGCAACGCCATGGTGCCGGTCATCACCGTGATGGGCATGCAGTTTGCCGAGCTGCTGGCCGGCACCATCGTGGTAGAGAACGTGTTTTTCCTGCCGGGCCTGGGGCGGCTGATTTTCCAGTCCATCGCCAACCGCGACCTGATCGTGGTGCGCAACTGCGTGATGCTGCTGGCGGCGATGGTGGTCATCGTCAACTTCGTGGTAGATCTGCTCTACGCCATCATCGACCCACGTATCCAGGCCAGCGACATATGAGCGCTGCAACCCTCCCCGGCTGGTGGCAGCGCGCCCGGCAGCACCGTAGTTTTATGGTGGGTGCGGTGCTGAGTCTGCTGCTCGTGTTCACGGCCACGCTGTCCTTGGTGTGGACACCCTGGTCACCTTACGAGATGGACCTGCCCCACAAACTGCTGCCGCCCAGCGCCGCGCATTGGCTGGGCACGGACGTGTACGGCCGTGATGTGGCGTCGCTGCTGCTGGTGGGCGCGCGCAGCTCCATCCTGGTGGGGGTGGTTGCCGTGGGTATCGGGCTCGTTGTCGGCACGGCGCTGGGCCTGCTGGCTGCGGCACGGCGCGGCTGGATGGAAGAGACCATCATGCGGCTCAGCGACTTCACGCTGGCCTTCCCCGCCATTCTGTCCGCCATCATGATGACCGCGGTGTTTGGCCCCGGCATGGTCAACGCCATCATCGCCATTGGCATCTACAACATCCCGACTTTCACCCGCATCTCCCGCGCGTCGGCCCATGCCGTGTGGTCGCGTGAATACATCACGGCGGCGCGGGCCTGTGGCAAAGGCACCTGGGCCATCACCTGGCAGCATGTGCTGCCCAACATCTCTGCGGTGCTGGTCGTGCAGGTCACCATCCGGTTTGCGATTGCCATCCTGGCCGAGGCCGCCCTGTCTTATCTGGGCCTGGGCACCCAGCCACCGCAGCCGTCCTGGGGCCGGATGCTGGCCGAGGCGCAAACCCTGCTGTACCAGGCCCCGATGCTGGCCGTCTACCCCGGCGTGGCCATTGCCCTCGCCGTGTTAGGCCTGAACCTGCTGGGCGACGGTCTGCGTGACCTGCTGGATCCCCGTCTGGCCCGGAGCCGCTGATGCCACCATTACCTTTGCTAGCCGTCAGCAACCTGCATATCCGTTTGCAGACACCCCGTGGCCCAGCCGACGCGGTGCGGAGCATCGACTTCACACTGGCCCGGGGCGAAACACTGGGTCTGGTGGGTGAGTCGGGTTGTGGCAAGTCCCTCACCGCCATGGCCTTGCTGGGCCTGTTGCCGGACAGCGCCCAGGTCAGTGGCAGCATCCGGCTCGACGGTGCAGAAATGCTGGGGCAAAACGACGCGACCCTCTGCCGCATCCGCGGCAAACGTATTGGCATGGTGTTCCAGGAGCCGATGACGGCGCTGAACCCGGTGCATACCATTGGCCGCCAGGTGGCAGAACCCCTGCGCCTGCACCTGGGTTTGTCCGCCACTGCTGCACGCGCCCAGGCACTGGCCCTGCTGGACCGGGTGGGTATTGCCGATGCTGCACGGCGCATGGACCAGTACCCGCACCAGTTCTCCGGCGGGCAACGCCAGCGCATCACCATTGCCATGGCACTGGCCTGTGGCCCCGACCTGCTGATCGCAGACGAGCCCACCACTGCGCTGGACGTGACGGTGCAGCAGCAGATCCTGGCGCTGATCCAGAGCCTGGTGGCAGAGCGTGGCATGGCCCTGGTGCTGATCTCCCACGACCTGGGTGTGATTGCACAGAACGTGTCGCGCATGCTGGTGATGTACGGCGGCAGTGTGGTGGAAAGTGGCCCGACCGCTGCCGTGTTTTCGGCCATGGCGCACCCCTACACCCGGGGCCTGTTTGCGGCGCGCCCGCAGTTCGGCAGACACCACAGCGGCCTCCACACACACTTGCCCACCATCGCGGGCAGCGTGCCCGAGCTGGTCGACCTGCCTGCGGGTTGCCCGTTTGCCGGGCGCTGTGCCCGCACCATCGACGCGTGTGCACACACACGTCCACCACCGGTCCCCATCGGCCCAGACCACGTCGCGCGCTGCCTGCGCCTGGAGCCCACTGCATGAACGCGCCGCTGCTCCAGGTCGACAAACTGACGCGCCACTACACCCTGCCGCGCCAGAAACTCTGGCAGCCCGCGCCCGTGGTGCAGGCGCTGAACGGTGTGGGCTTCACCCTGCACGCGGGCCGCAGCCTGGGCATTGTGGGTGAATCCGGCTCGGGCAAGTCCACCCTCGCCCGGCTGGTGATGGCGCTCGACACCCCCACCAGCGGCTCGGTGCATATGCTGGGCCGTGACCTGCACAAGCTGCCGCGTGCCGAACTGCAGCGCGCCCGGCGCGATTTTCAGATGGTGTTCCAGGACCCGTATGGCTCACTCGACCCGCGCCAGACCGTGGCCCGCACCGTGGCCGAGCCGCTGGCGGCACTGGGCGAAACCTCGCCTGCACAGCAACGCGTGCAAGCCACACACATGCTGGATGCGGTGGGCCTGCGCCCCAGCGACCTCGACAAATACCCGCATGAATTCTCGGGCGGCCAGCGCCAGCGTATCGCCATTGCGCGGGCCCTGATCACCCGGCCTCAACTGATCGTGGCGGACGAACCCGTCAGTGCGCTGGACGTGTCGGTGCAGGCGCAGGTGCTGAACCTGATGCATGACCTGCAAGCAGAATTGGGCGTCACCTACCTGCTCATCAGCCACGACCTCGCCGTGGTGCAGCACCTGTGTGACGAGGTGGCGGTGATGACGCAGGGACGCATCGTGGAACAAGGCACACCGGCCCAGCTTTTTAAGGACCCGCAGCACCCCTACACCCGCGCCCTGGTGGCTGCGGTGCCACGATCGGATGTGTTTCACAGATCCGCGACACCCGCGTGATAGCGCTTGGTGTACAACCCCCTTTTGCCTTAGAACCTGTTCTTTTGGAGTGACCAAGATGCTGAACCGCCGTAACGTGCTGACTTCCGGGGCGATCGCTGCCGTGCCACTGTCGTTCCCCGCGTGGGCCCAGAGCAAAAAAGACACGCTGGCACTGGGCCTGGTGCTGGAGCCGACCGGGCTGGACCCGACGGCCAATGCCTCGTCCTCCATCGGTGAAATCACGCTCTACAACATCTATGAAACGCTGACCCGCATCAACGCCGACGGCAGCGTCACGCCGCTGCTGGCCGAGAGCTGGGAAGTGTCACCCGACCTCAAGACCTACACCTTCCGACTGAAGCGCGGTGTGAAGTTCCAGAACGGGGAGCCCTTCAACGCCGCCACCGTGAAGTTTGCGTTTGACCGTGCAGCCGCAGACAAAAGCACCAACAAGGACAAACGCACCTTCGCCAACCTCAGCACCCAGGTGGTGGACGACAGCACGGTGGTGCTGATCAACAAGGAGATCGACCCCGACTTCCTGTTCCTGCTGGGCCAGGCCACCGCCATCATGGTGGAGCCCAAGAGCGCCGACACCAACACCACCAAACCCGTGGGCACCGGCCCCTACCAGCTCGACAGCTGGAACAAGGGGGCGTCCATCACGCTGCTGCAGTCACCTGGTTTTCGCCAGCCTGCAGCCATCAAGATCCGGCGCGCCACCTTCAAGATCATTTCTGACCCTGCGGCGCAAACCGCAGCCCTGCTGTCGGGTGATGTGGACGTGTTTGTGCGGGTCACGGCCTACCGCAACCTGGCGCAGTTCAAGAACAACTCGCGTTTCCAGGTCATCGTCAGTGGGTCACGCGCAAAAACTATTCTGGCGATGAACAACGCCAAGAAACCGCTGGACGATGTGCGGGTGCGCCGCGCTATCTCCGCCGCCATTGACCGCAAATCGGTGATTGAAGGCGCAGTGGACGGTTTTGGGGTGCCCATCGGCAGCCACTACGTACCCGGCGCACTGGGGTATGTGGACACCACCGGGGTCAACGCCTTCAACATCGACAAGGCCAAAGCCCTGCTCAAGGAAGCCGGTGTTACCACCCCGCTGGAGCTGACGCTGACCTTGCCCCCGCCCCCCTACGCACGCCAGGGCGGCGAAGTGATTGCCGCGCAACTGGCCAAGATCGGCATTACCGCCAAGCTGCAGAACGTCGAATGGGCGCAGTGGCTCAGCGGGGTGTATGGCAACAAGAACTACGACCTGACCATCGTCTCGCATGTCGAACCGTTCGACTTGGGCAACTACGCCAAGCCCGACTACTACTGGGGTTACCAGTCGGCCAAATTTAACGCGCTGTACGACAAGATCAAAACAGCAACCCGCCCCGCCGACCGCGCCAAACTGCTGGCCGACGCCCAGCGCCTGCTGGCCGAAGATGCCGCCAATGTCTTCCTGTTCCAGCCGCAATGGATCACGGTGGCCCACAAAAACCTGCGCGGGCTATGGAAGGACATGCCGATTTTTGTGAACGACCTCTCGGGCCTGTCCTGGGCATAACCGGCATGGCCCTGCATCCGTCATCCATCGCCCTTCACGACCTGCCCGCCCATACCTTGGTTGAGGCCTACCGCAGCCGCGCCCTGTCGCCGGTGGAAGTGACCCACGCCGTGTTGGCACACATCGACCGTTGGGAACCGCACTTACACGCCACCTACCTGCTGCGCCCGGAACAGGCGCTGGAGCAGGCGCGGGCGTCAGAACAGCGCTGGTTACAAGGCGCACCGCTGGGCGCACTGGACGGTGTGCCCACCACCATCAAGGAAAACATCGCCACACAAGGCGACCCGGTGCCGCTGGGCACGGCTGCGGTGGCTTTGGTGCCCGCTGCTGCCGATGCACCCCCAGCCGCCCGCCTGCGTGAAGCCGGTGCTGTGCTGGTGGCCAAAACCACCATGCCGGACTACGGCATGCTGTCTTCGGGGCTGTCGAGCTTCCATGCGCTGGCACGGAACCCGTGGGATCTGCGCACCACACCCGGCGGCTCCAGCGCAGGTGGTGGTGCGGCGGCAGCGGCGGGTTATGGCCCGCTGCATATCGGCACCGACATAGGCGGCTCGCTGCGCTTGCCTGCGGGGTGGTGTGGCATCTTCAGCCTCAAGCCCAGCCTGGGGCGTATTCCCATCGACCCGCCCTACACCGGCCGCGCCGCTGGCCCCATGACCCGCAGCGTGGCCGATGCGGCGCTGATGATGCAGGTGCTGAGCCAGCCCGACCCGCGCGACAGCATGGCCCTGCCCTGGCAAAACATTGCCTGGGACCAGTTTGATGCGGGTGTTGAGAAATTACGTGGTCTGCGCATCGGCCTGCTGCTGGATGCGGGCTGTGGCCTGCCCGTGGAGCCGGAGGTGCGCGCCGCTGTGTTACGCGCCGCACAGTTGCTGGAACAGGCGGGTGCCATGGTGGTGGAAATGCCGCCCTTCCTGACCCAGACCATGCTAGACGGTATGGACCATTTCTGGCGCATGCGTTCCCATGTGGACATGGCTGCCCTGGCCCCCGAGCGCAAGGCGCTGGTGCTGCCCTATATCCGACAATGGGCCGACAGCGCGGCGGGGCTGTCGGGTGAGGCGCTGTACCGTGCCAGCAGCCAGTTCCACCTGACCCGTGTGGCCACGGTACAGGTCTGCAGCGGCTTCGACTACGTTATCTCCCCCACTGCCCCCCTGCCCGCGTTTGCAGCCGAGTTGCCGTCACCCACCAACGACCCGCTGCGCCCGCTGGAGCACATTGCGTTCACCGTGCCCTTCAACATGTCGGAGCAGCCCGCTGCGTCCATCAACTGCGGATACACGGCAAGTGGACTGCCGATCGGGCTGCAGATTGCAGGCAAACGTTTTGACGACCTGGGTGTATTGCAGGTGGCGCGGGCGTTTGAGCTGGTGCGGGACATCCAAAACCCCTGGCCGCTGCCACCAGCGCAATAACTGCTTATCTGCTGGGGGTCGCGGCCACCCGGGCCTGGTCGTACACCGGCTGGGGCGGTAATCCTTCCAGATGGGTGGTATCCGCCCAATTCAGGATGGAAAAGTTGCCTGCATCCAACCGCACCCGGTTGTAGCCTGCATTCGGAATGGTGCTCTGGCGCGGGCCGTTCAGGCCCAGCCCATGCACTGTGCGGTACAACATGTCCAGCACCCCGCCGTGGGTCACCACCACCAGCGTCTGGCCTGCATGAGCCGCAGCCAATCGGTGTATAGCGGCCATCACCCGGGTGTGAAACTGCCGGGTGCTCTCGCCGTCCGGCACGGCGTAGTCGGACTGGAACTGCGTCCAGCCTGCCCACACGTCCGCATGCTGGGTCTTGATGTCTTCGACGCGCATTCCGTCGATGCGGCCAAAATTTTGTTCGCGCAACATGGCGTCGGTCACCAGCTCTGGTGACTGTGCAAGCGGTGCAAGGCCGAGGATGGGTTGCGCCGTCTGGCGCGTGCGCAAGAGGTCACTGCTGACGATGTGGTGCACGGGCTCTGCGGCCAACCGCTGGGCCAGGCGCTGCGCCTGGGCATGGCCGGTGGCGTTGAGTGGCACGTCCACCTGCCCCTGGAACCGCAGTTCGCGGTTCCAGTCGGTTTCTCCGTGGCGCAGCAGGATGAGTTCGGTCATGCCTGCATTATCGGCAGGCTCATTCTTCGGCAGTGGCCCCGCGGATCGAGCCGCGCAGGAACGAATACACCACCCCACCGGTGAGGGCTCCAAACACATACACCAGCGTGACCAGGATCGATATCGGCATGGTCACGCTGGCGTTGAAGAGGGATACCGTGACGGTGT
>JAGOEY010000027.1 GCA_017997515.1 Burkholderiaceae bacterium
ATGCACGCCAGCGTCCTGCGGTATTTCATTGAGGTTGCGCGCTGCGGGTCGGTGCGCAAAGCATCTGAGCGCCTGCACGTCGCGGCCAGCGCCGTCAACCGGCAGATCCACAAGCTGGAAGATGAGCTGGGTGTGGAGCTGTTTGACCGCCTGCCGGGCGGCCTGCGGCTCAACCCGGCGGGCGAGCGGCTGTTGCGCCACGCGCAGGAGACGCTGCACCAATATCAGGTCATGCGCACCGAGCTGGACGCGCTGCGTGGCGAACGTACCGGCCACATCAAGCTGGCCGCCATGGACTCGTGTTTTGAGGAGCTGTTGCCCGCCACGGTGGATGAGTTCTCGCAGTTGCTTCCTGCCGTCACGTACACGATTGTGTCGACCCAGCCCATGGAAGTCCCGCAGCTCGTGGCGTCAGGCCAAATAGACATTGGTGTCACCTTTGCCACGCGCTTGCCGGTGGGTGTGGTGGCGATCAGCCTGGCCCAATTACCGCTGGGCATGGTCATGGCGCCGGGACATCCGCTCGCCCAGCATGACCGCGTGTCCCTCAAGGACTGCGCTCAGCACCCGTTTCTGCGGTCCGGCACGCAGCCTGTGTTTGGTGCGTCTCTGTCGGCAGAGTTCACGTCGTTTTGGGAATCCATGACGCCCGCAGCCACGTGCAACTCCACTCCCCTCATCAAACGTTTGCTGAAGGCGGGCAAAGGTATATCGACCTTTTCCAAGATAGCGGTGCTGGAAGAGTTACGCCGGGGTGAATTGGTGTGGAAGCCATTTGCGCTGCCTGTGCTGAACCAGCTGCAAGTGGGCATCATCGTGCCCAGCCAACGTGCGTTGCCGCAGGTCGCACAGAACTTTGTGGGCCGCCTGGCGCGCAATCTGTCCAAACTGGAGCAGATTGCGGCGGCGCTGTAACAAGCCGGCCTCTCAAAAACCCGGCGGGCGCTTTAAAGCCAGCTCACGCCGTAATGGTCATACACACGGCGGCCATACTCATCGGTGTAGATGGGGCGTTCAGCGGACTCATGGCGGGGTGCCCCTTCCAGCTGGGTCTGCTCCAGTGGCACGACGTAACCCTCCAAATTCGTGTCGTACGTCAGCAGGCTCCAAGGGATGGGATAACGGTCGGTGCCCAGGCCCAGAAAGCCGCCGAATTCCAGCGTGGCATAACGCACCAGCCCGGACCGTTTGTCGATCACCAGATCATCAATAGACCCCAGCTTGTCACCGTTCGGGTTGTAAACCGCAGTGCCTTGCACTTTGTCGGAAGAAATAACGAGACTGGCCATAAGAAGCTCCTTGATGTAGTGCAGCACATCGACACCACGTCGACATGTCTGAACCTCATTTATCGGTGTTTCGAGCCCACCGGCAGATCAGCCCATGTGCCACCTATTTGTAGGCATTCATCCATGAACCACCCCCCATACACAACGCGGAGCGGTTGGGCCACCGTTCAAATCCTTCGCTGTACATCCAGCTGCAGCTTTTTGTGGCGCTTGTTTATCGACCGCAACAGCACATGCAGCGCAACCAAAACACCCACGCGAACAGCAAGGCGCGGCAACAAGGCCAGGATCTTTTGATCGAGTGCGGTCTGCGCTGCATCGGCCGCCACCGACAAGGGGCTGAATGCGGGAACCGGTGCATCTGGCGCGAGAGCGATTTCCCCCAGGTCGCCGTCATCCACAGACAGTGCCGTAAGTGCCGTGGCCCGTGCAGCAGTGGCAGAGCCGTGGTCGTCTGCATAGACCTTCGTGAACTCTGCACCCAGCAGGAATATCTGCGCGGCGTAGTACACCCACGCCAGCAACACCACGATGGAACCTGCCGCCTGGAACGACTCGGCCATGCCGCTGCGCCCGATGTACAGCCCAATCAAAATTTTGCCCAGCTCAAACAACACAGCGGTGACAAACGCGCCCACCCACACGTCACGCCAAGCCACATAGGCGGTGGGCATCAGTTTAAAAATCATGCCGAACAGCACCGTGGTGAAGGCCACGGAGATCAGCGTGTTCACGATGTACAGCAGCGCGGCAGTGCCCGGCATCAAGCCGCCAAGCCAGCTGCCCAACGCGGTGGTAACGGTGGCCACCACCAGCGACACCATCAACAGAAATGCAAAACCCAGGATCAGCCCGAACGACAACACCCGTGCGCGCACGATGGCCCAAATGCCCTGCGGCTTCTCGCGTTCAGGCACGTGCCAGATGCGGTCCAGCGCGCTTTGCAACTCTGCAAACACGGTGGTTGCCCCCACCAACAGCACGACCACGCTGATAAGACCCGCCACCAATCCACGCTCGGTGTCACTCGCACTGGCCACCAGGCCCTGCACCACCCGTGCTCCATCCATGCCGATCAGGCCGGCGAGTTGCGCTGTGATCTGCCCTGTAACCGCCTCACGCCCGAAGACGGCACCGGCAATCGCAATCACGATCACCAGCAAGGGCGCGAGCGAAAACGCTGTGTAGTACGCAATGGCCGCGCCCATACTCGGCGCAAAGTCGTCCATCCAGGCATTCACAGCCCTTTTGCAGAGGTCAAAAAACCGACGTGGTGTCATGGTTTGGCGCCCCCTTGCTTATTCTGGACAGATGCCGTCGCAGCTTTGGGCAGTGCCTTGTTGGTAGTCCGCGCCTGCTGTTGTGCGCCCTGCACCGGGGCCAACACGCGGGCACAGTCGGTGTTGGCTCCGGGGCCGGTTTCAATCAACGGCAGGATGGCGGCCAGCGGGTTCACAAAGGCCAGAGCCACTGCACCGCCAGCACGAAGAAAGAGCCGTCCCTTGTCCAGGCTGAAGTCAGGGTGGCGAAAGCTACCGTGTAGGTACACCGGCGTGCGCAGCGACAGAATGCCCGGTTTTTTGGGTTTGGGCTCCACGGTGAAGGCAAACTGCTCTTCCTTGAGGTTGAAGCTGCCCGCGCCGTCCACACGTGTCTGCTCGGTGTCCAGCACGAACAGCTGCGACTGGCCGATGCCGTCCTTCACGTCGAAGTACAGCGCACCACAGTTCAGCTGGATGTCCTTGTCGCCGCCCACAAACAGGGTGAGCAGCTTGCCGCCGTTGAGCCCCGCCGCGGCATCGATGATGTTGGAGATACGCCCGTTGGCCACCGCGGCAGTCACGCTGCCGCTGGCAGAGCCCGCTGCGTCGGCAATCGAATTGCCCGCCCCTTGCAGCCGCACCTGCGCACCAATCTCACCCCCCCCTTTGGCGATGTCGGGCTTGTCGGGGAACAGTTGGGCGATCTTGATGTTGCGGAAGTCCACGTTCAAACGGGAACGCAGGTTTTTCTCGTCACGTGCGTCGATGGCAATGTCCGACACGATACGTCCGCCCGCAAAGCCGAACTCCAGCGGCGTGAGTTGTGCCACCGCATCGTTCAGCTTGAACGAAAACTTCATGCTTTCCACCGGCAACCCGCTCGGCGCCTTGAGGTCGGCTGCGGCGTAGTCCACTTCGGCGTCAATCGCCTTCAGCCGCCCTCCTTCAAACCTGCCAGAAGGAAGAATGCCGTCACCTTTGGCAGCGGTCGTTCCGGTGGGCAGGATTTTGTCGCCGCCGGTTTGCCGCTCCTTGGCCTGGGCTTGCGCTCGTGTGTTGGTCTCGGCCTGTGTGGGTGGGGTGTTCACAGCACGCAGGCTGTCCTTCGTTTCAATACCGATGATGGGCCCCAGGTCGGCGATGTTCAGCTGTTTGCTTTTGAGCTTCGCGGTCAGCAGGGGGCGTGGCTCTTGGGCCACATAGGCACCACTGCCACTGACGTCGGTCGAGCCGATCTTCCCGCTCAGGTCATCAATGGCGTAACGGTTGCCCTTCAGCACCAGATGCCCACGAAAGTCGTACGGCGGGGTGGCAGGCAGCGGCAGCAACAAAAAGGGATACAGGCTGGCCAGTGTCTGTCCGGCAATCCGCAACTTGACGTCGATGGCGGTGATGGCGGCTACGTCGGCCACAGTGCCTTCCACATTCAGGCGGGTGGTGCCTGCATTAAGCGCTCCCTTGATGGGAAACAGCACATCGGACTCCATAAAACTCAGCACGTTGCCCGTAAGTGCATCACCGCTGAACCCGGCACCGTGGTACTTGCCTTTGAATACGTAGCGGGTGGTGTAGCGGTCGTTCTCAGGCGATGCATCGGCATCTTTCGATTGGCTCGCGGCAGCAGGGTCAAAGGTACTGACGGCAATGTCCACGTTAAACGGCGCGGCATGGTCGGTATAACGCAGACGTCCCTGGTCGACTGAAATGCTGCCAATGCGGAATTTGCTGGGCTCGGCGCTCTGGGTGGGCTCCTGCAGCACCCAGTTGTTGCGCTGCTCGGGCGACTTTTCAAACACCAGGTCGGCGTGGGACAGCGCAGCCCGGGGCACCAGCACCTTGCCCTGCCACAGGTCGCGCAAGGACACAGAAAACTCCAGCGCGCCAATGGTGGCCATCGGGTCCGTGCTTTTTGACCACGGCGCATTGGCGAAATAAATGCCCTTGAGTTTGATGGTGGGCGTCAGCCCCAAGTCCACATCCAGGTCGGCCACCCGAAACGCACGCTGCGTCTTGTCCGACACATAACGCTCCAGCGGGCGGCGCAGCCAGTTCCAGTCAAAGATCACCAGCAGAACCACAAGCATGCCCATAACAGCAAGCAGCACGGACTGCCAGGTTTTTAGCCGGAGCCGGGGTGGCACCGGCACGGCGCTGGTGGATGGTGGGGTGTCGGAGGCGGAACGCATGGAATGTCGGGACAGCAAAAAGCCAAGCATGGCTTCGTGGTCACGCGGACGCTGTAGGAGGAAGGCTGACAACTGCGTGCGTGGTGTGCGCTTGTGCACGCTCACCCCATGACGCATCCGCCCCCGCAGCGGAAAAAATGATGAACAAATTGGCACCTAGCGCTTAACCATAATGCGCCAACAGCTATAAAATATATAGCATTTCTGCTTTGTATTTAGCGAACCAAGTAGCAGCGATGGGCGCACCGTTGGCCCCTCCCATCACCAGATACCGCAGAATCCCGGCCATGCGTATCCTCCTTGCTGAAGACGAAACCGAACTGGGCACTTGGCTGGTCAAGGCCCTGGGCCAGAACGACTTTCAGGTTGACTGGGTGAACGATGGCCGCCTGGTGCGCCGCAGCCTCAAGGCCACGAAGTACGACGCACTCATCCTCGACCTGGGCCTGCCCGGGCTGGGTGGCCACGACGTGTTGACGGACCTGCGCGAGGCGGATGAACGGCTGCCGGTGCTGATCCTCACCGCACGTGATTCACTCATGGAACGGGTCAGTTGCCTGCATGGCGGGGCCGATGATTTTTTGGCGAAACCGTTCGATGTGGCCGAACTGGAGGCACGGCTGGTTGCACTGATCCGGCGTTCACGCGGACAAGAACATCCGCGTTTTGCGTGCGGGCCCCTGGGCTACGACAGCGTGTCCAAACAATTCCGCCTGCAGCACGAACTGCTCACCCTCACGCCGCGTGAACACGCGGTGCTGCGCGCACTGATCCAGCACCCGGGTGAGCCTTTGTCCAAACGTGAACTGCTCGAACGTGTGTTCTCCGACGAGCAGGACGTGGGCCCCGAGGTGATCGAGGTGCTGGTCCACCGGCTGCGCAAACGGCTGGAGGCCTCACCCGTGCGTATTGCCACGTTGCGCGGCCTGGGCTACCAGCTGGAAAACACGCCGTGAAACCCTTGGCCTGGGCACGTGCGAGCATCCGCCGTTCACTCATCGTGCTGCTGCTGCCGGGCCTGGGCGCAGTTGTCACGGGGGAACTGTGGCTGACCTGGCGCACCGCCAGCGAGGCGGCCGACGCGGCCTACGACCGCTCGCTGCTGGGTGCGGTCAAGTCCATCGACTCGAGCCTGTCCACCGCCAGCGGCGGGCTTGGTGTGGAGCTGCCCTACCGCATGCTCGAATTTTTCGAGCTGACCGCACAAGGCCAGGTGTTCTACCGCGTGGCCACCGAAGACGGGCTGGTCGAGATAGGCAGCGTCAACCTGCCCTCCCCGCCCCGGCCCCTGAAGACAGGGCAACCCCAGTTCCACGAAGGTGTTTATGTGGGCCAGCCGGTGCGTGTGGGCAGCTACGCACGCAACCTGAACCCTCCATTGGCCGGGCAAACCGGCCCACAGCGTGTGGTGATCCAGGTGGCCGAAACGCTGGAAGCACGCAACGACTTTCACCGCGCGCTGGTCTTGCAGTCGCTGGCGCGCGACGTATTGCTGATGATTGCCGCCAGTGTGCTGCTGCTTTTGGCCATCGCCTGGGCCATACGCCCGCTGGACCGGCTGCGCCAGGAGGTGGACGCACGCGACCCGCAGGATTTGACTCCCGTGGACGACAGCGGCGCCCCCGCAGAAGTCCGGCCCCTGGTGCAGGCGATCAACCACCACATTGAACGCAACCATGAACAGGCCGAAGCACGCCGCCGCTTCCTTGACGACGCCTCGCACCAGCTGCGCACGCCACTGACCACCCTGGCCACACAGGTCGCCTATGCCCAGCGCGAAACCGACCCGGCCGAGCAACGCAAAGTACTGGAAAACATCCGCGAACAACTGGACGAAACCATCCGGCAGACCAACCAGATGCTGTCGCTGGCGCGTGCCGACAGCGCCCCACCACAGCGCCAGCTCTTCGACGCCGTGGCAGTGGCCGAGACCTTGGTACGCCAGTGGTGGGCACCCGCACGTGACCAGGGGGTGGACCTGGGCCTGGACGCACCCGACGGCCCCTTGCCACTGTTAGGTGAACCCGACCTGCTGCGTGAGGCCCTGGCCAACCTGCTGCACAACGCCATCCGGCACGGCGGCGCGGGCTGCCACGTCACGCTGGTGGTGCGCGGCACACCCGCTGGCGCAGTACAGATCGCCGTGGTCGACGATGGCCCCGGCCTCCCACCCGAAGAACTGGCGCGTGTGGGTGAGCGTTTTTTTCGCGGCAGCGGCGGTGGCTTGCCCGGCACCGGGCTGGGCTTGGCCATCGTGCGTACGGTGGCACAGCGCCACGGCGGACAGATGCAGGTGGCGACCGGCCCCGAAGGGCGTGGACTGGCCGTCACACTCACGCTGCCCACCATGCCGGGGGTCGAGTCCGGCACGGGTTAACCCGCGCTTTTGAGGCAGGTTTTTGAAAGCGCGCTGAAAGTACCCGTTGCCTACAGTGACAAGGTCGCATCCCACATGCGCACCTTTCCACCCCCGTGAGGAGACACATCCATGAAACTGATCACCCGCATTGCCGCCACTGCAGCCTTCACTGCCGTGGCCCTGACCGCCACCGCAGGCCCGCTGGACAAAACCGAATGTATTGCCCCCGCCAAACCCGGCGGTGGTTTTGACCTGACCTGCAAGCTGGTGCAAAGCGCACTGGTGGACGGCAAATTTATCGCTGACCCGATGCGTGTGACGTACATGCCTGGCGGCATCGGTGCCGTGGCCTACAACACCGTGATTGCGCAAAAACCCGATGCAGCCAACGCCATCGTCGCCTTCTCGGGTGGCTCGCTGCTGAACCTGGCGCAGGGCAAGTTTGGCCGCTACACCGAAAACGACGTGCGCTGGCTTTCCGCCATCGGCACCGACTACGGCGCGGTGGTTGTGGCCGAAAACTCCCCTTTCAAGTCGCTCAAGGACGTGATGGCGGCGATGAAGGCCGACCCCACCAAAGTGGTGCTGGGTGCAGGCGGCTCGGTGGGCAGCCAGGACTGGATGAAGGCCGCACTCACCGCGCGTGCTGGCGGCGTCAACCCCAAAACGATGCGTTATGTGGCCTTTGAAGGCGGCGGCGAGGCCCTGACCGCGCTGCAGGGTGGGCACATCCAGGTCTTCACCGGCGACGCCGCTGAAGCCATGCAGCAGATCAAGGCCGGGGCCAAGGTGCGCATCCTGGCCGTGATGAACGACAAACGCCTGCCCGGCGACATGGCCAAGATCCCGACCGCTGCAGAACAGGGTTATGACGTCGAATGGCCCATCGTGCGCGGCTTCTACGTGGGCCCCAAGGTGAGTGATGCCGACTACAAAGTCTGGGTTGACACCTTCAACAAGATGCTGGCCACACCCGCGTACGAAAAACTCCGCGATGAACGCGGCCTGTTCCCCTTGGCACTGACTGGTGCACCGTTGGATGCCTACGTCAAAAAACAGGTGGCTGGCTACCGCAAGCTGGCCGAAGAGTTTGGCTTGAACGTCGTCCCGGCCAAGTGATCTCCGCAGGGCCGCTCGGCCCTGCTCCCCTTTTTCGGAGTATTTCCATGAGTGACCGCATTCTGGGCGCGGTGTGTATTGCCGCGTCCGCCGCCATGGCGTGGGCGGCAAAAGACTACGCCGCCGCCATTTCGTACGAACCCGTCGGCCCGCGCGCGTTCCCGCTGCTGCTTGCCTGCGCCCTCGGCCTCTCGGGCCTGTGGCTGGTGCTGCGCCCCACGGTCGGCACAGAGGCCTTTCGTGATGTGCCCTGGAAGGGCACCTTCATGTGTGCGGGTGCCGTGCTGGTTTACGCATTGCTGTTCCAGTGGCTCGGCTTTCCGCTGGCCACGGCATTGATGGCACTGCCGATGGGTGTGGCTTTTGGCGGCAGCTGGAAACAGTCGCTGGCCGGTGGTGCTGCGCTGGGACTGGTGCTGTACCTGCTGTTCGACAAACTGCTGGACGTGGTGTTACCCGTCGGCCCACTGGCCACCTTGTTGGGAGGCAACTGAGATGGACATCCTGCAACACCTGGTGGCGGGTTTTGGCGTCGCCCTGAGCCCCACCAACCTGCTGATCGCCGCGATCGGCTGTTTTATCGGCACCATCGTGGGCCTGCTGCCGGGCCTGGGGCCCATCAACGGGGTCGCCATTCTGATGCCCCTGGCTTTTGCCATGAAGTTGCCGGCCGAGACGTCGCTGATCCTGCTGGCCGCGGTGTATATCGGCTGCGAATACGGTGGTCGTATCTCGTCCATTTTGCTCAACGTGCCCGGGGATGCGGGGGCCATCATGACTGCGCTCGACGGGTACCCCATGGCGCGCAAGGGGCTGGGCGGCGTGGCGCTGTCCATCTCGGCCTGGAGCTCCTTTGTCGGCTCGCTGGTGGCCACCATTGGCATCGTGCTGTTTGCCCCCTTGCTGGCCAGTTGGGCTTTGTCGTTCGGGCCGGCCGAGTATTTCGCGCTGATGTGTTTTGCCTTCGCGTGTATCGCAGGCCTGATGGGTGATGCACCGGTCAAGGCCGGCCTGGCGGCCATCATCGGCCTGTCGATGTCCTGCGTGGGGCTTGACTCCAACTCAGGCATTTACCGCTTCACCGGCGGCGACGTCCACCTCTCTGACGGCATCCAGTTCGTGGTGGTGGTGATCGGTGTGTTCTCTATCAGCGAGATTCTGCTCATGCTGCAAGAGCACCACAGCAGCACCGGCATCATTACGCAGACCGGCCGCATGATGTTCAACCTGAAGGAGCTGGCCTACACCTGGTGGGGCACGTTGCGCTCCAGCGTGGTGGGTTTTGCAGTGGGTGTATTGCCCGGCGCGGGGGCCACAATCGCCAGCGCCATGACCTACTCCATGGAAAAGAGCCTGACCGACAAGGAAGGCACTTTTGGCAAAGGCGACATCCGTGGTGTGGCCGCACCCGAGGCGGCCAACAACTCGGCTGCCACCGGCTCCTTTGTGCCCATGCTCACGCTGGGTGTGCCCGGCTCCGGCACCACGGCGGTGATGATGGGTGCGCTCTCGCTCTACAACATCACCCCCGGCCCGGCGCTGTTCACCCAACAGCCCGACCTGGTGTGGGGGCTGATCGCCTCGCTGTTCCTGGCCAACGTGATCCTGCTGGTGCTCAACATCCCGCTGGTGGGTGTGTTCATCAAGGTACTGAAGGTGCCCAACTGGCTGCTGGTGCCCGGCATCATCGCGGTCAGCAGTGTGGGAGTGTACGCGGTGCATGCCACCACCTTCGACCTGGTCCTGATGACCGCGCTGGGTTTTGCCGCCTACCTGCTGCGCAAACAAGGTGTGCCCATGGCCCCGCTGATCCTGGGCTTTGTGCTGGGCGACATGATGGAACAAAACCTGCGCCGCGCACTGTCCATCAGCAACGGCGACGCCAGCATCCTCGTAGGCAGCCCCATCTCCATCGGACTGTGGACTGCAGCGGCGCTGATGCTGGTGGTGCCACTGGTGATGCGCACACTGCAAAAACGGCGCAGCGCAGAGGTGACTGCAGCCTGATGACTGTGCCCTGCGGGCATGACCTGTGCAGCAGGTAAACGGCACATCCCCACACAACAAAAAGCCACCCCGAAGGGTGGCCTCTTGTTGTCTCCTCCCTCTTCGGGGATTGCGTTCAATTCATCAACAGCTCAATGGAACTGTTCTTCTTCCGTAGAACCCGTCAGTGCCTTCACGCTGGACGAACCGCCCTGGATCACCGTCGTCACGTCGTCGAAGTAACCTGCGCCCACTTCCTGCTGGTGTGACACGAAGGTGTAGCCCTTGTCGCGTGCTGCAAATTCTGGCTCTTGCACCATGTTCACATAGTGCTTCATGCCTTCGCCGTTGGCGTATGCGTGGGCGAACTGGAAGGTGTTGAACCAGTTGATGTGGATGCCAGCCAGTGTGATGAACTGGTACTTGTAGCCGAGTGCCGACAGGTCTTCCTGGAAGGATGCGATCTGGCTGTCGTTCAGGTTCTTCTTCCAGTTGAACGATGGCGAGCAGTTGTACGACAGCAGCTTGCCGGGGCATGCAGCGTGTACAGCCTGGGCGAATTCACGGGCAAAGCCGATGTCTGGCACGCCGGTTTCGCACCACACCAGGTCGGCGTACGGAGCGTAGGCAACACCGCGGCTGATGGCTTGTTCCAGGCCGTTCTTGACACGGTAGAAGCCTTCTTGGGTGCGCTCACCGGTCAGGAATGGCTTGTCGTTGGCGTCGTGGTCGGATGTGATCAGGTTGGCGGCTTCAGCATCGGTGCGGGCCAGCACGATGGTGGACACACCCATCACGTCGGCAGCAAAACGGGCAGAGATCAGCTTTTCGCAGGCTTCTTGCGTTGGCACCAGCACCTTGCCACCCATGTGGCCGCACTTCTTCACGGCAGCCAGTTGGTCTTCAAAGTGAACGCCGGCAGCGCCGCTTTGGATCATGTTCTTCATGAGCTCAAAAGCGTTCAGCACGCCGCCAAAGCCGGCTTCTGCGTCCGCCACGATGGGCAGGAAGTAGTCGATGAATTCCTTGCTGCCTGGCTCGACACCACGGCCCCACTGGATTTCGTCAGCGCGCTTGAAGGTGTTGTTGATGCGGCGAACCATGGTGGGAACCGAGTCGTAGGCGTACAGCGACTGGTCGGGGTACATGGTTTCAGACGTGTTGCCGTCGGCAGCGACTTGCCAGCCCGACAGGTACACGGCTTCCAGGCCAGCCTTGGCTTGTTGCATGGCCTGGCCAGCAGAGATGGCGCCGAATGCGTTGACGTAACCCTTCTTGGAGCCGCCGTTGATCTTGTCCCACAGCTTTTCAGCGCCGCGCTTGGCCAAGGTGTGCTCGATAGGCAGCGAGCCGCGCAGGCGCACCACGTCGGCAGCGCTGTAACCGCGCTTCACGCCCTTCCAACGGGGGTTGGTGGCCCAGTCTTTTTCCAGGGCGGCAATTTGTTGTTCACGGCTCAGTTGTTCGGTCAGGGATTGGGGCATCGCGTAACTCCGTAGGTTGGTAATAACAGGGAACTCTTGGCAACCAGTGGCTGGGTGTGTGACCTTTGCCTGCTGCTTGCTCTGGCATGAATTCTAGTCTTGTATAAGACTTTAGGATCATCTTATGTCTTATATAAGATTAAAATTTTCATGAACAAAATCAACAACTTATCAACACAATTTCTCAATGCGAGAGTTTGTTTCTCATATTGAGAAAAAATGCTGTGCTGCAGCACGTCAACTTTTCATAATTTGAAATGGAAATGTGCGCTGATGAAATGCAGTCATGGCGGGCTACTCTTTACGGGCCGCCAAGCTCTCCCCCAGTACCGTCAAACCATGTTCACGCGCGCTGAAACCAGTCTCCGCCCGCCATCAAGGGCTTGCCGACCGTGCGCGCCGGGTTGATCTCGTACACGATGCAACGCACAGTGGCTTCGTCCACCAACACATCCATTTCCCGCTTTGCATACTCCCCCGTGGCCTGGGGAAAAACCTCTTCTATCTCGTCAAGCACTGCCTCCAGCGCGGGCTCAATCGCGTACACCTCGCCTTGCACCCGTGCGCCCTGCTCTTGGCCGGCATGCAGCACCAGGCCGGGGTAAGCGCCCAGGTTGTACATCTGCCCCGCCACCTGCGCCGTGCCCACCCACCGTGGCGAGGGCACCAGCCGGGTGATGTCGTTGCTGCCCCCACGGCGCAAGGTGCCGTAGACAAATACGTAGCGGGTGGCTGGGGACGGAGGCGTGGACATGGTGATGGCGTTGCGCGTGTGGAGTGGCCCCAGTCTAGGCGCTCAGCTTGTCGGGGCCGTGAAAAGGTCGTGAAACGATTTTTTAAGAAAAATATGCCTCTAGCGCACATGGGATGTGCGCAAGCAGCTATCAAAACAGGAGTAAAAAGGCATTTAGCGCCCGGTACTGGCCTTCGCAGGCCGCACCTGCAACAGATGTTTCATCTCTGCGCGCCGGATCGCGACCCCTGCGCAGCGACAATCACCCCCTTCTGTTTTCCATTCCCAGTCACTAACCCAACATCCCCCCACCCCGCCGTATGAGGCGCGCGCAGTATTTCCAGCAGACACCGCGGAACTGGCTTTGCCAGGCCGCCAGTGTCGCCCCCTGCAAGGGGGTTGGCGAGAGCGAAGCGAAGCCTGGGGGTGAGCCGTATTTTTAGAAAGAGTGCCAGTGTTCAAGAACGTGATCATGTTTCGCATCCAACCGGGTTGGACCACCTCCATCGAACAAATCGAGGAAGCCCTGCAACAGACGCCCTTCACCGAATGTGGCCTCACGCAGGAGCGTTCTTTTGGCTGGGTGCCGCCGCGCGGTGAGGCACACGGTGCGCTGGTCGAGGCCGTGGGTGGCCAGTACATCCTGAAGTTCATGACCGAAAGCAAGGCCGTGCCTGCGTCGGTGCTGAACCGCAAGGTCAAAGAGCGTGTGGCCCAGATTGAAGCCACCACCGGCCGCAAACCCGGCAAGAAGGAAAGCAAGGAGCTGAAGGAAGAAGCCAAGCTGACCCTGCTGCCCATGGCTTTTACCAAACAGGCGGCCACCACCGTGTGGGTGGACCGCGAGCAGAACATGCTGGTGATCGACGCGGGCAACCAGGGCCGGGCTGACGAGATCGTCACCTGCCTGGTCAAGGCGCTGCCCGGTTTTGGCACCACCGAAATGCAGACCACCACGTCGGCCGGTATTGCCATGTCCGAATGGCTGACCACACAAGAGCCACCCGCTGGCTTCAGCATTGACCGCGAATGTGAGCTGAAGGCCACCGACGACACCAAGGCCGTGGTGCGTTACTCCAAACACCCGCTGGACATTGAAGAAGTCAAACAGCACATCGCCACGGGCAAAGTGCCCACCAAGCTGGCGATGACCTGGGACGACCGTGTGTCTTTCGTGCTCACCGACACCATGCTGGTGAAGAAGGTCAGCTTCCTGGACGTGGTGTTTGAAGGCAACAAGCCCGAAGACAGCGGCTTTGACGCCGACGCTGCCATCGCCACGGGTGAACTGGCCCAGCTGATCCCTGACCTGATGGCCGCACTGGGTGGCGAGATGGAACTGGGTGCGGCACCAAAAGACACCGACAGCGCAGCCCCGGCATCGTCTGCAGCGGCAAAACCCGCCGCCACTGCCGAGACCACGTCCGACTCAGCGCCCTGGTAAGTCGAACTCGGGCGGCACCAG
>JAGOEY010000184.1 GCA_017997515.1 Burkholderiaceae bacterium
TGCAGGTCGTCCAGCTGCCCCACCACTTCGCCCAAGTCGGCGTTGATCTGCTGGCTGCGGGCACGGGTTTGTTCGGCGAGCTGGGTCAAGCGCAATGTCTCGACCTGCAGCGTGTGGGCCTGGGCCTGTGTTTCGGTGGCCTCACGGCGCGCCGCCACCAGACGCTGGGACGCGTCGGCATATGCCGCTTCGGCGCGCACCAGGGCGGCGCGTGACTCTTCAAAAATAAATGCCTGTGCCTTCAGCTGTTTGTCGAGGTTTTCAATCTCTTGGGCGCGCGCCAGCAGACCGGCCTGCTCGGAGTCCTGCGCATGGAAACCCACGCTGTGCCGCGTGACAGCATGGCCGGTGCGCACAAAAATCGTCTCACCCGCTTGCAGCTTGTCGCGGCTGGCCAGCCCGTCTTCCAGGCTCTGCGCGGTGTAACAACCTTGCAGCCAATCCACCAGCAAGGCACGCAGCCCGGCATCGTTCAGTTGCAGCTTGTCGGCCAGCCGGGGCAAGCTGCCTTGGGGTTCGGGGGTGCCCGCTGTGGGCAGGCTGTAAAACGCGAGTTTGGCCGGTGGTGCACCGCCGCCGCTGGAGTCCAGAAAGCCGCGCACCATGTCGAGCCGCGACACTTCCAGCGCGCCCAGGCGCTCGCGCAGCGCGGCCTCCAGTGCGTCTTCCCAGCCCTGTTCAATGTGGATACGGCTCCACAGGCCTTGCAAACCTTCGAGACCGTGGCGCGCAAGCCAGGGTGCCAGTTTGCCGTCGGTCTTGACCTTTTCCTGCAGCGCCTTCAGTGCTTCCATACGGGCCGACAACTCGGCCTGTTTGCTGCCGTCGGCATTCACCGCCTGTTGTTTGGCGCGGCGGTCTTCGTCCAGCTGGGGCACCGCGTCCTGCAACTCGTGCAGGCGGGCTTCGGCCACGCCGGCCACTTCCTGCGCCTCGTCCAGTTGCGCCTGCTGGTCGGCCAGGCGGGACTCGTCGGGTGCGGCCAGCGCGTTGCGGTCGGCACTCAGGCGTTCGCGGCGCTGGTCGAGCTGGCGCGATTGTTCTTCAATGCCACGCTGCTCGGCGGCCAGCACCTGGATCTGCTGCTGCACCTGCACAACACCAGTGCGCTGGGTGTTGGCTTCGGCCTGGGCCTTCCGTAAGGCATCTTCCAGGTCAGGCAGTTGCATCGCCTGCTCTTCGACCTGGGCGGCCAGCAGCTCGGCCTTTTCTTCGGCATCCATACCCTGGGCGGCCAGGTTTTCGGTCTCGGACTGGGCGTCGTCACGGCGTGTGAGCCACTGGGCGGCTTGTTCCTTGAGGGTGCTGAGGCGTTGTTCAACGCGCTGGCGGCCTTCGACCACAAAACGGATCTCGGCCTCCAGCCGCCCCACTTCGGCACTGGCTTCGTACAGCTTGCCCTGCGCCTGGTTCACGTTGTCGCCCGCTGCATAGTGCGCCTGGCGAATGGTTTCCAGGTCAGCCTCAACGTGGCGCAGATCGGCAATACGCGACTCGAGTTCGTTCAGCGCCTTGTCAGCATCGACCTTGATCTTGGTCTGGTCGGCTTCACTCTCGGCCCGCTTCAGAAACCACAGCTGGTGCTGCTTGAGCGTGACATTGGCCTGCAGCGTGTTGTAACGGGTGGCAACTTCGGCCTGCTTTTCGAGCTTGTCGAGGTTGGCATTCAGCTCGCGCAGGATGTCTTCGACACGGGTCAGGTTTTCGCGGGTGTCTGACAGCCGGTTTTCCGTCTCGCGGCGGCGTTCCTTGTATTTGGACACGCCCGCGGCTTCTTCGAGGAACAGGCGCAGCTCTTCGGGCTTGGACTCGATGATGCGGCTGATGGTGCCCTGGCCAATGATGGCGTAGGCCCGTGGGCCGAGGCCCGTGCCCAGAAACACGTCCTGTACGTCGCGGCGGCGCACCGGCTGGTTGTTGATGTAATAACTGCTGTTGCCGTCGCGGGTCAGCACCCGGCGCACCGCAATTTCAGGGTACTGGCTCCATTGGCCACCCGCGCGGTGGTCGGCGTTGTCAAACACCAGCTCCACGCTGGAGCGGCTGGCGGGTTTGCGGGTCGTCGTGCCGTTAAAGATCACGTCCTGCATCGACTCGCCGCGCAGCTCGGACGCCTTGCTTTCGCCCAGCACCCAGCGCACAGCGTCCATGATGTTGGACTTGCCGCAGCCGTTGGGCCCCACCACCCCCACCAGTTGCCCGGGCAACAGGAAGTTGGTGGGTTCGGCAAAGGACTTGAACCC
The DNA here is from genome assembly GCA_017997515.1 of Burkholderiaceae bacterium. The sequence continues at coordinate 2,244 of JAGOEY010000184.1, forward strand.
GGATAACTTGATGGAATTGAGACGCACGGATTGGAAAGGCTGTCAAAAAATGCGCCAGCCCGTCACCGGTCTAACGCATTGATTCAAATGGGGAAAATCTCCAGACACACCCGTGCCGGACTACCCCGCATGATACCGTGGTGCCAGGGCCGTCCCAGGGCGCGTGGGCCTGCATGCCTGCAGGCAGCAAAGGCTTGCTGCAACAAGTTGTAAGTTGTCAGTCAACCAATCGGCGGCATGGTTCGTTGTAGGTGGCCTAAGGAGTTACCACGATGTACACAGCCCCTGTTGCCACCCCATCCACCAGCGCCCCCACCGCATGGCAATGGGATGACCGCGACCGCAAGCGCACCCCCGCACGCTGAGTCGCCAGTTCGGGCACCCCGATGGGCCCGGTTCAGCGCAAAAACCCCCAGCCATTTGGAATTTCGCATGCCCCGTACCCAGAAATGCGCCAAATATCGGGTTAGAATACTGGGAGTCGGGGCGTAGCGCAGCCTGGTAGCGCATCTGGTTTGGGACCAGAGGGTCGAAGGTTCGAATCCTTTCGCCCCGACCATCATTCATAAAATAGGGCCTGCAGATTTGTCTGCAGGCCCTATTTTTTTGTGCTGACGCAATCCATCCCGCACCGCTTATAGCCATGAAGCTCAAAATCCTTGTTGGCACGATGACCGACACCGCTGAATCCGTGGCGCAATCCATCCAGATGGCCTGCGCCGACCAGGTGGACAGCATCGAGGTGCAGCGGATGGATGGGCTGGACACCCACGTTTTTGACGAAAACGCCCTCTTCCTCATTTGCTCGTCCACCTACGGCACGGGGGATGTGCCTGACAACGCGCAGGCACTGTATCTATCGCTCGACGCCGAGCCGCGTTACCTGGGCCATGTGCGTTACGGCGTTATTTCGCTCGGGGACAGCAGTTATGGCGAGACCTTCTGCCAGGGGGGCCTGAAGTTCGATGCGCGCCTGCAGGACCTGGGTGCCCAACGGGTTGGCGACGTGTTGTGCCACGACGCGAGTGGCGACACCGTGGCAGAAGACGACGCTGTGGTCTGGTGCCAGGCGTGGCTGGCCCAGGCCTTGGCGTCCCAACCGGCATAAAACTGCAGCATGACACTCTCTACCTACCTGCTCTACCTCGCCGCCGTGGCTTTGCTGGTGCTGTCGCCCGGCCCCACCATGCTGATGTGTGTGACCAACGCGATCAACCACGGGCCGCGCGCCGCGCTTCTGTCAGCCACCGGCAGCGTGACTGCCGCACTGGCGGTGATGTTGCTGTCGGTGCTGGGCCTGGGCGCGCTGCTGGCCGCATCCGAAGCGGCTTTCACCCTGCTCAAGACCATCGGTGCGCTGTATCTGGTGTGGCTCGGCATCAAAACTTTCCGCAGCAAAAGCCTGCCCATGGCAGAACGGGTGGATGACCCGTCGGCCGCGCCAGGCGCACGGCAGTCTTTTTACCTGCAAGGGCTGATGGTGGGCGGCAGCAACCCCAAGGCCATCCTGTTTTTTGCCGCACTGTTCCCGCAGTTCCTGAACGCGGCCGCTCCGCTGTGGCCGCAGTTGCTGGTGCTGGCCCTGACCTTTGCCGCCTTTGAATTGACGGTGCTCACCCTGTGCACCGTGGGTGTTGCACGTTTTGCCGCCACACTGCGCTCGGCGCGGGCGGTGCGCGGCATCAACCGGGTCTGCGGAGGCCTGTTTGCGCTGCTGGGTGGGCTGTTGCTGCTGGCGCGTCGCCCGGGCGTTGCATCGTAAATTCGCGCCCCTGTACGTCCCGGCGCAGCAGCGCAAACGCGGGCAGCCCCTGCAGCAGGCGCTGGCCATACGACGTGCCCACCAGGCGACGGTCGTAGCAGTACACAAATGATTTGTCCGTCTCGGTGCGGATGGCACGGCCCGTCCATTGCGCGAGGCGGATCGCGGTGGCGGGCACCACCAACTCGCTGAACGGGTCGCGCCCGCTGGTGCGCAGCCATTCGGCGCGGGACTCCCCCACCGGGTC
>JAGOEY010000185.1 GCA_017997515.1 Burkholderiaceae bacterium
TAACGCAGTTGCCGTAGTTCCATCACGTCTCCTGCGGGGTGGCATGCGGGTACAGGCGCTGGAGCACGTGCGTGAGCAAGGGCTGAACCAGCGTAGCCAGAATTTGGGCCGCTGCCTCGGGAGATGCGGCTTTACGGGCAGCTTGCCATGTTGACGCCCACAGTGCGTCTTGCGGGGCCAGGGCTGCTTCCACTTCGGCCTGCCAGAAGGTGGGCGCTTCGGAGGCTTCAAACGCACCACGGCCCCGCCCGAAGTGGGCCACCGCCAAATAACGCAGCACAGCGGCCACCAGCTGCGCACGCATAAACGCATCGGAAAACTGCAGCGTCTCCACATTACGGTCGGTGCTCACGTTGAAGGCCCAGGCGGCACCGGCAAACCCCAGCGCCCCCAGAATGCCGCCCACCAATGCGCCCGCGCCAAAACTCAGGCCACCGGCCATCAGGTCGGCGGACAACCCTGCCGCCGCGCCTGAGAGCACCGAACCGAGCAGACCCGCCTGTGTCGTGTCCACCGGGGCGCGCACCACAAAACTCTGCTCTACCCGGCTGTGGATGGTGGCCGCCGCACCCGCGTCCAACTGGTGCAACCACAGCAGCGCGGTGGTGCTCTGCAAGATGCCCGCGCCCAGGCGCTCCACCAGTGCGTTCCAGGCTTGGGTCTGGCGCTTTTCGCCCGCCCGACGGCCCAGGCCCACAGCACCCAGAAAACGGTCAAAACGGGCACCTTCGTCCGTCACCACCACTTCACTGTCGCGCACGGCAGTGGCGAGTTGCGTGGAGATCAAAGCCACTGCAGCCTCGAGCCGGGTTTGGTTGGCCTGCGCCCAATGCACCAAAAATTGTTGGTAAGCACCCTGCTTCGCCTGCGGCACCACAGCGCCGATAGCGTCATAAAAACCCCGTTCATGCACCCAGCAACGTGCAAAAGCGTCGAGCGGAATCACCCGCTTGACCATGGGGTACACCGCCAGCAGCGCCTGCCAGCGGGATTGCTCGGCATCTTCCTCGGCCTGCGGGCGCGGCGGGCCCATCTGGTTGAGCAAGATCAACACCGGCTTGTCCAGCCACTGCAGGATCTGCATCTCTGCGTCGAGGTAACCGGCATCCTGCGGGTCTTCCGACGCGTTCACCAGGTAAAGCACCACGTCGGCGGCTTCGCGCGCGGTGCGCATGGCCTGCTGGCTCAGCCAAAACGGGCGCTCGCGGTAGCGGTCCACCACCTCGCGCAGAAACCAGCCCAGCGGGTTGCCCGCCAGGCGCAGGCGCTTGAACAAACGTACCGAGTCGCCAAACCCCGGCGTGTCCCACAGCTGCAGCGTGTCGCCCTCGGGGCTGCGCCAAAGGGTGTGGGCGTCTGACTCGGTGGTCACATGCGGGGCATCACGCACTTCCCCAAGATCCACCGACAACAGCGTGCGGGCCAGGGTGGTCTTGCCCGCGTTGGTGTGCGACACCAGCACCAGCTGGATGTGGGCAGGGTTGTTTGTCATGCCAAGACCAATAACACGGGGCTTTGTTGCTGCGCTGCCTGCGTGGCCGTGGGTGTCTCGGGCTGGACCAGGTGCACGATGTGCACCGGCAGATTGCGTGCGGCACCAAGGCTGCGCCACAAGGCACTGCGCTGCTCCAGCCGCTCCGGGCTGCTGCCAAGCAGTCGCTGCTGGTAGGCCGATGCATCCACCCACACCTCCAGACGCATGGTGCCTTGCTGCACCAGACTGTCCAGAAAAGCGCCATGGTTCTCGGCCTCTGGGGTGGCGCTCAGGTTAAACAAGGCCACATCGAGGCTGCGGGGCACAACACCCGCCGGAGCCAAATCTTCACCGTACGCCGTGGAGGCTTGCAGCAGAACCTGCGCCTGTGCGCCCAGTTGCCTGCGTGCCAACACTTGCAACCCCTCACTGCGCTGGATGTCCACCGTAAAGCTGTAAGGGAACACACGCAGCACCGTGCCTGTAGCACCCAGGCCCACTGCACCCAGCACGTCACGCACATAGGGGTGTGCAGTGTCGGCGTGAAACCGGCGCGCCAGCCGCCGCTCCTTGCCATAAGCCACGGCTGCCAACACACAGCGCGGCAGCACCACCAGCAACAGCAAGGTGGCGGCGAACAGGTGCACCCAACGTGCCCCACCATCCACAGGTGCCTGGTGCGGCCATTGCAAGGCCTGCACTTCCGCCAGCGAGAAGCCCTGCATGCCAAAAACCAGCATCGCGGGTTTGAACAACAGCGACAGCAAACCCTGCACCTGCTCGCCCCGCAAAAAGGTGCTTTCCCAGCCCACCTGGTACTGCACCAGCAAGCCACGCATATAAAGCGAGGCCACTACGCCCAGGGCCAAAGCAGCTGCACACGTGTGTACCACCCGCAGCACCCGCACACGGGTCAGGGGTGCACTGGTATGCATCCAGTGGGCGGTGAAAGTGGCCAGCGCTGCGGGCCAGGGCTGCGGCATATTTTTTGGCAGCCAGGCCAGGCCGCTTGCCCAGCGGCCGAGCCAGCCCAGACCCGCCTGTGAGCCCTGTTTTTTGGGTTTGAACAAGGCAACGGCCAACCACACATAGACCAGCAGGTTCCACAGCACGATCAGCAGGAGTGGTGCCGACAACAGATCAACACGGTGCGGGCTGCCCAATCGGTCCACCAGCAAGCCAACGAGAAATGCCGCAATGGGCAAACCAGCAGCCAGCGCGGCAAAGAGTTTGTTGCGCGCAAGAAAGAGGGGTAAAGCGGGGGTCTGCGCTCCCACGGCGTGCAGCACCAGGGCCGCGCGGCGGGCCAGGAAGCGCTCAGGCAGGCCTTCATCAGTGGACGGGCTCTGTGTGTGCACCTCGTCCCGTGCCACTTGGGCAAGATGCTGCCGCTGCTGCGGCGTCACCACGTTCAGGTCGGCATCACTGCTCTCAAGCGCCCAGGCCAACAGCAGGTCACGCGCCGCCTGTTCGTTCATGGAGCAGGATTACTTGACCGAAATCAGCTCGATTTCGAAATTCAGCGTGGCATTCGGCGGGATCACACCACCCGCACCGCGTTCACCGTAGGCGATGGCGGGTGGGCAGGTCAGACGCGCCTTGCCGCCCGGCTTCATCATTTGTACACCTTCGGTCCAGCACGGGATTACACCGTTCAGCGGGAACGAGGTGGGCGCATTACGTTTGAACGAACTGTCAAATTCCTTGCCGTCCAGAAAGGTGCCGCGGTAGTGCACGGTGACGGTGTCGGTGGCTTTGGGGGCGGTGCCCGTGCCTTCTTTCAGCGACTGGAAAACCAGGCCGCTTTTGGTGGTGACAGGCGCAGCGGCAGCAGGCGCAGTCTGGGCCGACGCCATGGTGACAACACTCAGGGAAACAACAGCAGCACACAGGATGGTTCGCACAAAAACTCCTCGGGGCAAGGTGAAATAAAGGTGCCCATTATTGCCACGTTTGAGGGCACGCCTCATGATTGCCAAAACAACTTAATTTATATTAATCAATACAAATTGACTATCGAGTGCTTACAGGAATGCAATCGAAATCTGGGGCGATTCACACCATAATGGTGGCAGCCCCGTTGAAACGGTTCTTGTCCCCTCCAAAGGAAACTACGATGAGCAAACTCACCACCGCCGCTGGCGCACCCGTCGTTGACAACCAGAACACCCAGACCGCTGGCCCACGTGGCCCCGTGCTGTTGCAGGACGTCTGGCACCTGGAAAAACTGGCCCACTTTGCCCGCGAAGTGATCCCCGAGCGGCGTATGCACGCCAAGGGCTCGGCCGCGTATGGCACCTTCACGGTGACCCACGACATCACCCAGTACACCAAGGCCAAAATCTTCTCCACGGTGGGCAAAAAAACCGACCTGGTGCTGCGTTTCTCCACCGTGGCCGGTGAACGCGGCGCGGCCGATGCCGAGCGCGACATCCGCGGCTTCGCCGTCAAGTTCTACACCGAAGAAGGCAACTGGGATCTGGTGGGCAACAACACACCGGTGTTCTTTCTGCGTGACCCGCTGAAGTTCCCCGACCTGAACCGCGCCGTGAAGCGCGACCCGCGCACCAACCTGCGCAGCGCCGAGAACAACTGGGATTTCTGGACACTCCTGCCCGAGGCACTGCACCAGGTCACCATCGTCATGAGCGACCGCGGCCTGCCCAAGTCGTACCGCCACATGCACGGTTTTGGCAGCCACACTTTCAGCTTCCTGAACGCACAAAACGAACGTTTCTGGGTCAAGTTCC
>JAGOEY010000001.1 GCA_017997515.1 Burkholderiaceae bacterium
CCGTGTTCTTGAAGTCCACAGTGCGGCCCTGGCCATCTGTCAGACGGCCATCGTCCAGCACCTGCAGCAGCACGTTGAACACGTCCGGGTGCGCCTTTTCCACTTCGTCGAGCAGCAGCACGCTGTAGGGCTTGCGGCGCACGGCTTCGGTCAAGGTGCCGCCCTCTTCGTAACCCACGTAACCGGGCGGCGCACCAATCAGGCGGGCGACCGAGTGTTTCTCCATGAACTCACTCATGTCGACCCGGATAAGGTGGTCTTCGCTGTCGAACATGAAGCCCGCCAGCGCTTTGCACAGCTCGGTCTTGCCCACACCCGTAGGGCCCAGGAACAGGAACGAGCCGGTGGGTCGGTTCGGGTCACTCAGCCCCGCACGCGAGCGGCGGATGGCGTTGGAGACAGCCGCAATGGCTTCCTCCTGCCCCACCACACGTTCGTGCAGCTTCGACTCCATCACAAGCAGTTTGTCGCGCTCGCCCTGCATGAGTTTGCTGACCGGGATACCGGTAGCACGGGCCACCACTTCGGCGATTTCATCCGCGCCAACCTGGGTGCGCAACAGGCGTGCGGCCTGGGACGGACCCTTCTTGGACTCTTTGTCCTGTGCTTCCTTCAGCTGTTTTTCCAGCTCGGGCAACTTGCCGTACTGCAGCTCGGACACCTTGGCCAGGTCACCCTTGCGTGTCAGCTCGGCAATCTGCAGCTTCACGCGGTCGATTTCTTCACGCACATGCTGGCTGCCCTTGGCCTGGGCTTTTTCGGACTGCCAGATTTCGTCGTAATCGGCAATTTCCTTCTGCAGCCGCGTGATCTCTTCCTCGATCAGCCCCAGCCGTTTTTGCGAAGCTTCGTCTTTCTCGCGCTTGACGGCTTCACGTTCGATCTGCAGCTGAATCAGGCGGCGGTCGAGTTTGTCCATCACCTCGGGCTTGGAGTCCATCTCGATCTTGATCTTGGCCGCGGCCTCGTCAATCAGGTCAATCGCCTTGTCGGGCAGGAAGCGATCGGTGATGTAGCGGTGGCTCAGCTCGGCTGCGGCCACGATGGCCGGGTCGGTGATGTCCACGCCATGGTGCACTTCGTACTTCTCCTGCAGGCCACGCAGGATGGCAATGGTCGCCTCCACACTCGGCTCACCCACGATGATTTTCTGGAAGCGGCGCTCCAGCGCGGCGTCTTTTTCGATGTACTTGCGGTACTCGTCGAGCGTGGTGGCACCCACGCAGTGCAGCTCGCCACGCGCCAGTGCCGGCTTGAGCATGTTGCCCGCGTCCATTGCGCCCTCGGCCTTGCCCGCACCGACCATGGTGTGCAGTTCATCGATAAAAACAATGGTCTGGCCTTCGTCCTTGGCGAGTTCGCTCAGCACGGTTTTCAGGCGCTCTTCAAATTCGCCCCGGAACTTGGCCCCAGCCAGCAGCGACGCCATGTCGAGCGACAACACCCGTTTGCCCTTGAGTGAATCCGGCACTTCACCGGCCACGATGCGCTGGGCCAGACCCTCCACAATGGCGGTCTTGCCCACACCGGGTTCACCGATAAGCACGGGGTTGTTTTTGGTGCGGCGCTGCAGGACCTGGATGGCACGGCGGATTTCATCGTCGCGGCCAATCACCGGGTCGAGTTTGCCCAGGCGCGCGCGTTCGGTCAGGTCGAGGCAGTATTTTTTGAGGGCTTCGCGCTGACCTTCGGCGTCGGCGCTGTTCACGCCCTGCCCGCCGCGCACGGTGTCAATCGCAGCTTCCAGCGACTTGCGGGACAGGCCATTTTCCTTGGCGAGTTTGCCCACGTCGCCCTTGCTGTCGGCCACGGCCAGCAGGAAGAGTTCACCCGCAATAAACTGGTCGTTGCGTTTGATGGCCTCTTTTTCGGTGGCCTGCAGCAGTTTTGCCAGCTCTGGGCCGACCTGGATGCCGTCGTTGCCTTGCACCTGGGGCAGGCGCTTGATGGCGTTCTCTGCCGCGGCGCTCAGGCCCGTCACATTAACCCCCGCGCGCTCCAGCAGCGCACGCGGGCCTTCTTCCTGGCGCAGCATGGCCGCGAGCAGGTGCACGGGTTCAATGTAAGCGTTGTCATTGCCCAGTGCTAATGACTGTGCATCTTGAAAAGCTTCTGTAAATTTGGTGGTAAGTTTGTCTTGTCGCATTGGCTTGCTCCTTGCATCAAAGGTAAGTCCAATGGGCGATGATTCAAGGGCATTTGTGCCCCAACCTCTTATTTTTCTACAGCATTTTTGGAGTCCATCATGTTCTTTTCCCGACGCGGTGTGGTGTCACGCGGTGTACGCAGTGTGTTGGCACTCGGCCTTTTGACCGCTTTTGCCAGTTTGGCCCAGGCCCAAACCGGTACCCCCATCAAACTGCTGGTCGGTTTCCCCGCCGGTGCGGGCACCGACGCCATCGCCCGCACCTTGGCTGAAAAGCTCAAGGATGAGCTGGGTGTGCCCGTGGTGGTGGAAAACCGCGCCGGGGCCGGTGGCCAGATTGCGGCGCAGGCCCTGAAGGCCTCACCCGCCGACGGCCACACCTTCTTCCTCACCCATGACCACAGCATTTCCATCCTGCCGCAGGTGGTGAAAAACCCGGGCTTCAACCCTGCCACGGACTTTGCACCGGTCGCCGGTTTTGCCACCTTCGCCAATGTGCTGGCCGTATCTGGCGGCACGCCCGCGAAAAACATGGACGAGTACCTCGCCTGGGTCAAAACCCAAAAAGGCGGCAAGGAAACCATTGGTGTGCCCGCGCCCGGTTCCATCCCCGAGTTCCTGGTCAAGCTGATGTCGGACAAATACAAGCTTGACCTGCAGGCCGCCCCCTACCGTGGCAGCGCCCCGATGACAGCCGACATGCTGGGCAACCAGATCGGTGCCGGTATCGCGTCTGTGCCCGACTTCATCGAGAACCACAAGGCCGGCAAGGTGCGCATCGTCGCCACCATCGGTGCCAAACGCCAACCCCTGCTGCCCGCTGTACCAACCTTCACCGAGCTGGGTTTTGCCAACCTGGACGACTACCCCTATTACGGCATCTTCGCCCCGACCGGTACACCCCAGCCGGTCATCGACCGCTTTGGCAACGCACTGCAGAAGGTACTGGCCATGCCGGACGTGAAGGACAAGCTGACGACGATGGGACTGAACGTGGGCTACGAGCCGCAGGCCCAGTTTGCGCAGCGGGTGAAGAACTACACCCACACCTGGGAAGGCATCATCAAGGCGAGTGGGTTCGTGCCCCAGTGATCATTTTTTAAGCAAAATATGCTGCTTTCGCCCATCTGACGGGCGCAAGCAGCTATCAATTCAGGAGTTAAATACCACCACAGGTGGCACGCACCTGGAACGAAGTCAGGCCCGCGTCTGCTCTGGCTCGGTTGTCAAACGGTCCCGCTGCGCCAGCGACGGGAACAGCCGGGTCCACCACAGCGCTACCAGCAGGGTGCCAATACCCCCCAGCACGACCGAGCCCACGGGCCCCAACAATGCAGCGGTGGCACCCGACTCGAACTCGCCCAGCTGGTTGCTGGCACCGATAAAAATCGAGTTGACGGCGCTGACCCGCCCGCGCATAGCGTCGGGGGTTTCGAGCTGCACCAGCGTCTGTCGGATCACCACACTCACCATGTCGGCCCCGCCCGAAATCGCCAGCACCGCCAGCGACAGCCACAGGCTGGTGGACAGGCCAAACACCACCATACAGGCACCAAACACTGCCACCGCCCACAGCAGCGTGCGGCCCACGCGGCGCTCCACCGGCCAGCGGGTCAGCACCACCGACATCACCAATGCCCCCGCTGCCGGGGCCGAACGCAGCAGGCCCAAGCCCCACGGGCCGACATGCAGGATGTCTTTGGCAAACATCGGCAGCAGCGCCACCGCCCCCCCCAGCAGCACCGCAAACAGGTCAAGCGACACGGCGCCCAGCACCGGTTTGCGCTCCCAGATAAAACGCACGCCGGCCAGCAAGGTGTCCAGCGTCACCGGCGCATGGGGCGCGCTCACATGCACGTAACGCACCAGAAACACCAGCACACTGCCCGCCGCAAACAGGGCGGCACAGCTGGCATACACCGCCCCGGCACCCGCGATAAAAATCAATCCACCCAACGCAGGCCCGCCAATGATGGCTGCCTGGGTGCCTGCCGAGCTGAACGCCATGGCACGCGGCAGCATGGCGGGTGGCACCAGCAAAGGGGTCAGCGCCTGCTGCGCTGGCATCTGGAACGCCCGCGCCATGCCCAGCACGACAGACAAACCGAGCAACACGCTGCGCGACACCCAGCCTTCGTGGGTGGATAACACCAGCACGGCGGCTACGCCCATTTGCAGCAGCAAACACGCCGCCACAATACGTCCCCGGTGCACCCGGTCGGCCACATGCCCGGCCACCAGCATCAGCAGCAGCGCGGGCGCAAACTGGTACAGCCCGACCAACCCCAGGTCCCATGCGCTGCCCGTCAGGTCGTACATCTGCCAGCCCACGGCCACCATCAGCATCTGCATGCCCGCCGTGCCCAGCAGCCGGGCACACCACATACGGATGAATGATTTCTGCTGCAGCAGGTCGGAAAATGAGGGGCTCACGGACATGCGCTGGAGCTTACCAGCGGCTTTGCTGCGCTGCAGCGTGCGCAGGGGTTGGCACGATAATGGCAGGCAAGCTTGCAAGATTTTCGCCAGACTTCACAGACATCTCCGGCTTCGCGCCCCTCTTTTCACCCCCCCCTCTTTCGCACCCATGTCCAAAAAAGACAACAAAGACAAGAACCTCAACGAGCGCCGTCTGGCCGCTGCCTGGGCCGAACTGCAGGCCCACTCCGACGACGGCAACCCGCTGCAGGCCGAGGCCTACCGGCTGGCGTTTTCCGACCCTGAATTTTTGCTGCGCCGTGAGACACGTGGCATCCGTATGCAGCTGGAAATGCTCAAGCCCGACCTGGAGCAGCAGGCCCAGGGCATCGAGAACACGGTAGTCGTCTACGGCAGTGCACGCTTCCCCGCGCCCGAAGTGGCGCAGGCCGAGCTGCTCCAGGCCCAGGCGGGTAATGACCCGCAGGTGCTGGCCCGCGCTGAACAGCGTGTGCGCCAATCGCGCCACTACGAACAGGCGCGCCAGTTTGCCCATCTGGTGGCCACCGACAGCCAGGCACGCGAGCCCAAGGAACGCATGACGATTTGCACCGGCGGCGGCCCCGGCATCATGGAGGCGGCCAACCGGGGCGCGTTTGAAGCCGGTGCGCTGAACGTGGGCCTGAGCATCGCCCTGCCCTTCGAGGCCAGCGGCAACAAATACATCACACCGTCGCTGAGCTTCAAGTTCCACTACTTCGCGCTGCGCAAGATGCATTTCATGATGCGTGCCAAGGCGCTGGTGGTGTTCCCCGGCGGCTTTGGCACGCTGGACGAGCTGTTTGAAGTGATGACGCTGGTGCAGACCGGCAAGTCGCGCCCGGTGCCCATCATCCTGTTTGGCGCCGACTACTGGAAACGCCTGCTCGACTTTGACCTGCTGATCGAAGAAGGCACCATTTCCCCCGAGAACCTCGACCTGTTCCGCTACAAGGACACGCCGCAAGAAGCCTGGGACGCCATCCAGGGCTTCTATCGGCTCTCGTCCGCAGCCTGATGCGGCGCTGCGGGCGCCACCCGCAGCGTCCACGCCCCCCGCGAACCGAGCCCCACCACAGTGCCGGCCAGCCAGAACACACCGCCCACCCCGACCACCGCCCCCGCTGCACCAAACAGCAAGGGCACCACCACGCTGGACGCATTCACCGACATCAGGCGCAGGCCCAGCGCCTCCCCCTGGCGGGCATGCGGCGTGATCTGGTGCAGCATGCTCATGATCATGGGCTGCACCGAGCCCAGCGAGAAGCCCAACAGCACCGAACACAGGCCCATGGCCCAGGCAGTGGGCATGAGGGGGTAAACACCAAACAACACGGCGGTGGCCAGCATGGCGCAGGTGAGCACCACCGTCTCGCGCAGGCGGGCGGCCAGCAGCGGCATCAGCATCCGCACCGCGGTGGCGGCGATGGCAAACGCACCGAGCAGCGTGCCAATCACCGATGCGCTCAAGCCCCGCTCATGCCCCAGGATGGGCAACACAAAGGTGTGGACATCCCAACACGCCGACAGAAACCAGTTGACCAGCAGCAAACGGCGAAACGGTGCATGGCCCAGCAGATCCCAGGCACGGCGCGGGGCTTCGTCCTGGTTCACCGGGTCGGCGGGCAGTTCCTGCGTGCGACGCACCAGAAACCAGGTGAGAACCGGCAGCGCGGCCATGAAGAAAAAGGCGGCGCGGAAGCCCGCGTGGTCGATCAGCAGGCCTGCCGTAAACGGCCCAAGGAAGTTGGACACGGCCGGGCCGATGGCCAGCCAGCTGAACACCTGGCGCAGTTCGGTGTTGGAGCGGCTGGCGCGGCCCACATGCCGCTGCAGTGCGATGACCGCCACACCCGAGGCACCGCCTGTGAGCAGCGCGCCCACACACAGCGTGGCAAAAGAGGGCCAAGCCGTCGCTACCAGCCCACCCGCCACGGCAGCCAGCACGGCACCGGCCATGGGGCGGCGCAGACCATGCCGGTCAGCATACCGGCCTGCGGGCAACGCCAGAAACACCTGGGTCAGCGCAAACAGGGCCAGCAGCATACCCACCGCCACGGCGCTGTAACCCTGGCGCAGCGCCCACAGGGGGGCGGCCATCCGCATGGCCGTCATACAGGCGTGCAGAAAGATCTGGGCGGCAATCAGCCGCGCGAGTTCGGGGTTCACCTCACTCGTCGTCCAGCAAGCCGGGCAGCGCGGCAGTAACTGGGTCGGTGGTAATCCCCGGCATGGGCAGATCCTGCACGTCGCGCAGCTTGCGCTGGATAGCGCGGGTGCGCACGCCCACCTCATCAAACTTCTTGGCGGCAGCGTCGATGGACTTTTTGGTAGCCTCGACCACATCGCCAAATTTGGCGAATTCGGACTTGACCTCACCCAACGTGTGCCACACCTCGGACGAGCGTTTCTCGATGGCCAGGGTCTTGAAACCCATCTGCAGGCTGTTGAGCATGGCCGCCAAATTGGATGGGCCCGTCACCATCACGCGGCAGTCGTTCTGGATCACCTCCACCAGGCCCGGCCGCCGGATCACCTCGGCAAACAGGCTCTCGGTGGGCAGGTAGAGGATGGCAAAGTCGGTGGTGTGCGGCGGCGACACGTATTTGCTGAAGATCTTGCGCGCCTCCAGCTTGATCGAGGTCTCGAACGCATTACCCGCCGACAGGATGGCGGCTTTGTCGGCCACGTCCTGGGCGTCCATCAGGCGCTGGTACTGCTCAACCGGGTATTTGGAATCGATTGGCAGCCACACCGGTTGTTCGTCACTCTTGCCGGGCAGGCGGATGGCGAACTCGACCAGCTCGTCGCTGCCGGGGATGGTCTTGATATTTTTGCCAAACTGCGCCGGTGTGAGCACGTTTTCGATGATGGCGCCCAGCTGCATTTCGCCCCAGGTGCCGCGTGACTTGACGTTGGTCATCACCCGTTTCAGGTCGCCCACGCTGCTGGCCAGGGTCTGCATTTCGCCCAGACCTTTGTGCACCTGCTCCAGCCGGTCGCTGACCAGCTTGAACGACTCACCGAGGCGCTGCTCCAGCGTGGCGTGGAGTTTCTCGTCCACCGTGCGGCGCATTTCTTCGAGCTTGGTGGCGTTGTCGGCCTGGATGGCGGCCAGCCGCTCGTTGAGCGCGGCGCGTAATTGCTCGGCATTCTGCTGGCTGCCTTGCACCATGCCGGAGAGTTGCAGCGACACACCTTCCTGCAGAGCCGAAAACTGGTTGCGAATCTGGTTGCCGTTGCCGTCCAGCTGGTCCTTGAGCGCGGTGGACATGGTGCCCAGCTGGCTCTGGATGTCGGCCTTGAGTGAATCGAGGGTGCTGCGCGTGGCCAAGGCCAACGCTTCAAAACGCTCCTGGATACGGGTCTCGAACAAGACCGCACTCTCGGCCATGGCCTGGCGCGACTTGACACTTTCTGCGGCCAGCGTGCCCACGGTGGTGGTGAGCTCGGTGCGAAAGCCCACCAGCGTCTCCGACAGCTCTTTGCGCGCCGTGCCTGCGTCCGCCTGGCCCTGCGCCAAGTGGGCCAGCAGCGCCTTGCTGCTTTCCTCCAGCCGCCCGGCCACCGCCTGGCGCGAGGCCTCGAGTGTGGACTGCATGTTCTGGGTAAAACCCTGCATCTGCTGCGCCAGGCCGTGCATGGCCCCGTCGTTTTTGGCCACCGCAAGCTGTGTTGCCTGCGACAGCGACTCCAGCGCGCGCAATTTGTCCTGCCACTCGGCGGGTAACTCCACACGCGGCTGGTGCCAGAACAGCAGGAAGACCAACACACAAAGGATGGCGACCAGCAAGGCCAGCAATACCGGAACCACCCACATCTCAACGCTCATACACATCGACCTTCATATTTCAAAATCAAAAAAACGCGCATACCTTGCACGCCGGGCTTCAAAAATCCACCCTACAAAACGCTATTTATTTGATAGCTTCTTGCGCACTACTGGTATGTTCTAGAGCCCTATTTTCTTAAAAAACTGCTCAGATTGTCTGCCACCTGCTCCGGCTAATAACCGCGCAGCAGCATGTCGAGCGCAGTGTCGATGTCCAGCGCTTGCGGCTTTGCAGTGGCCACGGGGCGACGTAGTTCGCTGGACAAAAACACGGTGATACCGAGCGGGTGCAAGCGGCACGGCGTGTCGTTCACCACGATGTGGGGGTTGAAGCGGTCGGTCATGCCGGGCACGGTGTTGCCAATGGCGAGCGGCACGCAAACGCGTTCGACGAACTGGTAGAGCAGATCGCTCTGGATTTCGAGCACGTAGGGAAAGAAGCCCCGGTCAGCGCGAATGGGGTTGGGGTAGATGTCAAACCGCGCCATTTTCAGGCGGTGCCGTCGAGATCTGTCGGGTTTTCGGCCTGCTCTTCACGCCAGCGGCGTACACGCTGGGCGTAGGGCTCTCGCTCGGCAGCCCAGGCGTTGTAAGCGGCAATATCGTGTGCATGGGACTGCGCCCAAGCCTGGTTGGCAGCAGTGGCATCTGCGCCGCGCGGCGCAGATGCCACGGCATAACTGGCCTGGGTCTCTTGCACCATCGGCACCACCTGCACGGGCACCAGAGTGATGCGGCCGTCGGCGGCCAGGCTCATGTCGAACATGCGCCCGGCATATTTTTTACCCAGTGAGATTTGGCCACTGGCTCCGACTTCCTTGAACATGGTGAGCATTCCAAATTGTCATGCCATCATGCGGCAGGATCGCACAACTTGTCAATTTGGGAGTGTATTTATCGGCGTCAGGGCCTTGCCATTCACCAGGTAGCCGACCAAATTGTCCGCCGCCAGCTCGGCCATGGCCCGGCGGGTGGGCACGGTGGCGCTGGCGATGTGCGGGGTGAGCACCACGTTGGGTACGGTCAGCAGGTCGGGGTGGACTGTGGGCTCACCCTCGAACACGTCCAAGCCCGCAGCGGCAATCTGCTTGCTGCGCAGGGCGGCGGCCAGGGCTGCGTCGTCCACGATGCCGCCGCGCGCAATGTTGATGAGGGTGGCGGTGGGTTTCATCAGCGCCAGCTCGGCCGCGCCGATGGTGTGGTGCGACGCGGCGCTGTAGGGCACCACCAGCACCACGTGGTCGGCGGTGCGCAGCAGTTCTTCTTTGCCCACATACGTGGCACCACATGCGGCCTCTGTGGCGGCGTCGAGCCGGGAGCGGTTGTGGTAGACCACTTTCATGCCAAAGCCGTGTGCGCCACGCCGGGCAATGCCTTGCCCGATGCGGCCCATACCAATGATGCCGAGTGTGGAGCCATGGATGTCCGAGCCCGAGAACATGTCGTAGCTCCACTTCTTCCACTGGCCTGCACGCAGGAAGTGTTCACTCTCGGTGATGCGGCGGGCGGTGGCCATCAGCAGCGCAAAACCAAAGTCGGCGGTGGTCTCGGTCAGCACACCGGGGGCGTTGGTGGCCAACACGCCGTGGGCGGTCATGGCATCCACGTCGAAGTTGTTGTAACCCACGGCCATGTTGGCGCAGATTTTCAGGTCGGGGCAGGCGGCCAGCAGTTCGGCGTCGATGCGTTCGCTGCCGGTGGTGAAGGCCCCTTGTTTGCCTTGCAGCTTTTCGATCAGCTGGGCGCGCGTCCAGCTTTCGTCAGCCTGGTTGGACTCGACGTCGAAATGGGTTTCAAGCCGGGTGATGGTCTCAGGGAACACAGCGCGGGCAACGAGGATTTTGGGGCGGGTCATGGTCTTAGATGAAGAAGATGAAAGTCATGATGATGAACAGCGGAACCAGAATGGCACCGGACCACGCCATGTAGCCAAAGAAGCTGGGCATCTTCACGCCGCGGTCTTCGGCGATGGCCTTGACCATCAGGTTGGGCGCATTACCGATGTAGCTGTTGGCGCCCATGAACACAGCACCGGCCGAGATGGCGGCCAGGGTGGTGGCGTAGGTGGTCATCAGTGCCTGTGGGTCACCACCAGCGGTGTTGAAGAACACCAGGTAGGTGGGCGCGTTGTCGAGGAAGGAACTGAGCACACCGGTGGCCCAGAAATACATGGCCGGGTTGGGTGAGCCATCGGGGTTGGTCACCAGCGACACCACCGCACCAAATGGCCCTTCTTTGCCCGCGCGCAGCATGGCAATGACAGGAATGATGGTGAGGAAAATGCCGGCGAAGAGTTTGGCCACTTCCTGCATGGGGCCCCAGGAGAACTGGTTGTCCTCATGCACGCCGGCCGGTGTGATGCGCAGCGAAACCAGGGTGATCACCACCAGGCCGATGTCGCGCAGCAGGCCGGGCAGGCCAACCGGAGTGCCCCACACGTTGAACTCGACGCTGGACTTCCAGAGCCCGCTCATCAGCACCAGCGCAATCACTGCGCCCAACAGCCAGAAATTGACGGCACCATCAAAGCCGAGGCGTCGGGTATCGGGGGTGGGGTCTACCCGCATCACGCCTTCCTTGCGGTAGGCCCAGGTGTCCATGGCGTAAAACAGCGCCAGCAGGCTGCCGACCATGAACAAGGTTTCGGGCCAGATGTGTTGCAGGGTCCAGAAAAAACTGATCCCTTTGAGGAAGCCGAGGAAGAGCGGCGGGTCGCCCAGCGGGGTCAGCGAGCCACCGACGTTGGACACAATAAAAATGAAGAACACAAACACATGGGTGCGGTGCTCACGGTTGTCGTTGGCGCGGATCAGGGGGCGCAGCAGCAGCATCGACGCACCTGTGGTGCCCATCATGCTGGCCAGCACAGCCCCTATGGCCAGGATGGCAGTATTGAGCCCCGGGCTGCCGTGCAGATTGCCCCGGATGTGAATACCCCCGGCCACGGTGAACAAGGCCGTCAGCAGCACGATGAAGGGGATGTATTCGGCCATCAGTGCGTGGGTGAACCCCGCACCTGCGGCTGCAGGGCCAAAGGTCAGTGCAAAAGGCACCAGGAACAGCAGCCCCCAGGCGGCGGCCACCTTGCCGAAATGGTGGTGCCAGAAGATCGGCATCAGCAGGGGCATCAATGCAATCGACAGCAGGATGCCCGCAAACGGTATGGCCCAGGCAACGGACAAGGTGCTGCCATCCATGTCGGCCGCCATCGACAGGCCGGGTGCCAGCAGCAAGGCTGCCAACGCAGGCAAACGGGTTGCAATCTTCATGTTTCTCCTTTTCAATTTCAGCAATGCATGCCCGGCCGGCAAGCCAGCCCGGTGCATCTCAGTGGGCGTCGGTGATCTCAAAGACCTGGCGCAGGTAGGCCAGGTATTTCTCGTCGTCACACATGTTCTTTGAGGGGGTGTCGGACAACTTGGCCACCGGCTGGCCGTTGCAGCGCACCATCTTGATGACAATCTGCAGCGGCACATGGCGGGGGGCGTCGTCCATGTCGTTGGTGAGGTTGGTGCCGATACCAAAAGCCAGCAGGCAACGGCCCCGGAACTGCTGGTACAGATCAATGGTGCGCGGCACGGTGAGGCCGTCGCTGAAGATCAGCGTTTTGGTCAGCGGGTCCACCCGGTTGTTTTTGTAGTGCGCAATGATGCGTTCACCCCAGGCAAACGGGTCGCCGCTGTCGTGGCGGGCACCGTCGAACAGCTTGCAAAAGTACATGTCGAAATCGCGCAAAAAGGCGTCAATGCCATACACATCTGACAGCGCAATACCCAGGTCACCGCGGTACTCCTTGGCCCACGACTCAAAACCAAACACCTGGCTGTCGCGCAGGCGTGGCCCCAGCGCCTGGCAGGCCTGCAGGTACTCGTGTGCCATGGTGCCCAGCGGGGTCAGCCCCATCTTCATCGCGTACAAAACATTGCTGGTGCCTGCGAACTGGCCGGTGCTGGAGCTGCCCAGCCGGGCCACCAGGGTTTGCAGCACTTCTTCGTGCCAGGCCTTGCTGAAGCGGCGGCGGGTGCCGTAGTCCGCGATCTTGAGCTCTTCCAACCCGTCCACCTGCAACTGCGCCATCTTGGTGACCAGCCGCTCGCGGGCCAGCGCCAGGTTGGGCGTTTTTTGTGCATTGCGGAAATAGACCTCGTTAACGATGGCCAGCACCGGGATTTCAAACAGGATGGTGTGCAGCCAAGGCCCTTTGATGGTGATGTCGATCTCACCGTTGGGCAGTGCCGTGAGGGTGATGTATTTTTCGTTGAGCCTGAACAGCCCCAGAAAGTCCACAAAATCACTCTTGATGAAGCGCATGGAGCGTAAATACATCAGCTCCGCGTCCTGGAACCGCAGGTTGCACAGCGCCTTGATTTCCTCCCTGATTTCGGAGATGTGCTGGGCCAGGTTCACTCCGGGATTGCGGCACTTGAATTTGTACTCGACCTGTGCCCCCGGGAACTGGTGCAACACCACCTGCATCATGGTGAACTTATACAGGTCGGTGTCGAGAAGGCTGGTGATGATCATTTGGTGCGGTGCACAGACTCCGCTTGTCTTGGGCGGTAGTGACTTGGTAATTTTTGCTGTTCCGCCATTGTGGCATCCCCGCTTGCCCATGCCTGCGTTGACGGGTTCAACCAAGCCAACATACACCACGGTGTCAGCCTGAACCTACGCCTGGCGGCCCGCACGTCCTACCGCTTTGCAACATGCCTCTGGCTACAGTTATCTCACGCCACGGGTGGCACAGATTCCTTGTGAAACCCCGCTGGCGAACCTATCCAAAACGACAGGAGATTGGCATGAACCAAGACCGCATCGAAGGCAACTGGAAGCAGTTCAAGGGAAAAATAAAAGAGCAGTGGGGCAAGCTGACCGATGACGACATGGACGTGTTTGAAGGCCGACGCGAACAGCTGCTGGGACGTATCCAGGAGCGCCATGGCATCACCAGCGAGCAGGCTGAAATTCAAGTCAAAGACTGGGAAAAAAAGAACCCTGACTTTTTCTTCGAAAAGTCCTGAACCAGCACTTTTTTCCAGCGCTGCACAGAACAAAACCCAACTTTTCACAGGATCAAAAAATGAAAACTCTCTCTTTTAAAGCCCCTCAACTTGCCGCACTTGCCATTGCTTTGTCGTGCGGTTTTGCAACCAGCACCATGGCGATGACCTCCGCTGAACACAAGGCGCAAGAAAAACGCATTGAGGCCGACTACAAAACCAACAAAGACAAATGCCAAAGCCTGAGCGGAAACGCCAAGGACATTTGTGCATCCGAAGCAAAAGGTATGGAAAAGATTGCCAAGGCCGACCTGGCATCTCAATACAAACCCAGCCCCAAGGCCGATGCCAAGTTGCGCGAAACCCGGGCCGACGCGGTGTACGACACAGCCAAGGAGAAGTGTGATGACCTCGCGGGCAATGCCAAGGACGTTTGCGTGAAGGACGCGAAAGCGGCCCACGTAGCGGCTCTGGGTGAGGCCAAGGTCCGGCAGACCAGTGCAACCACCAGCGGCGACAAAACCAGCAAGGTGGCCGAAGTGCGCAAGGATGTCACGGCAGACACCCGCAAGGCGGAGTACGACGCAGCCAAAGAACGTTGCGATGCACTGGCAGGTAATGCAAAGGACACCTGTGTTGCCGACGCGAAAGCGAAATACGGCATGTAGTTAAAAGGTGCTGACCGCTGGAGTTCCAAGATGGCTCCAACGGCTGGCGGCTGATCAACACTTATCCCGCTGTGCAGTGCTGCACAAGCGGGATTTTTTATTCATGTGCCCCCGTCAACGTCCAGATGTTTCACACCAGGACTTCCAGAACGCTGCGCAACTTTGCGGGCAACACCACAGGGCGGCGTGTCTGCCGGTCCACATAGACGTGGACGAAGTGGCCGTGCGCAGCGGTCAGGGGCTCACCTTGCGCAAACAGCCCCACTTCATAATGCACACTTGACCCACCCAAACGCGCAACACGGATCCCGGCTTCCACCGTCTGGGGAAAAGCGAGCGGGGCAAAATAATGGCATTGCGTCTCGACCACCAGCCCAATGGTCTCGCCGACGTGGATATCCAGCGCGCCTTGTTGGATCAGGTGGCTGTTCACTGCGGTGTCAAACCAGCTGTAGTACACAACATTGTTGACATGGCCATACACATCGTTGTCGGACCAGCGGGAGGTGATGGACTGGAAGACCCTGTAATGGTCACGGGCCAGTGGTGTTGGCCGACCAGACGCAGTTGGACTGGCTGCTGTGGAGTGGGTTGGGTGCATGGCCAATGATTTTGCCAGCGCAGGTGCGTTTGACCTGTCACCTGTGATGGCGCTTTGTGCTGCAAGTCACCCAATGGAGGCCATACCGAATACCTATAGCAACACACGTGAAGCAGGACCACCTTGCCTCGCTGCGCCAATTAGGAAATTCACCCTAAATTGCTGCACTGCAACAAAAATGTCTTGCATTGGTGCATGAAGTGCCTATACTTCGAGTCATGCTGCACTGCAACATAAACGGATCAGGGAACCGGCGCAGACGTAGTTTTGTTTACCTTTAACTTTTGGAGTATCAAATGTCTCTTACCGCTGAACAAATCGTTGCTTCCCAAAAAGCCGCTCTGGAAACCCTGTTTGGTCTGACCAACAAGGCTTTCGAAGGCGTGGAAAAGCTGGTTGAACTGAACATCACCGCATCGCGCGCCGCCCTGAGCGAAGCCGCTGCCCACACGCAAGCCGTGTTGAGCGTCAAGGACGCCCAGGAACTGCTGGCACTGCAAGCCAGCGTGCTGCAACCCCTGGCCGAAAAGACCGCTGCTTACAGCCGTCACCTGTACGACATCGCATCCAGCACCGGCGCTGAATTCAACAAGGCTGCTGAAGCCAAGGCTGCCGAAACGCAAAAGACTTTTGCGAACCTGGTGGACAACGCCGCCAAGAACGCCCCCGCCGGTTCCGAAACCGCTGTGGCCCTGTTCAAGAGCAGCGTTGCTGCCGCCAACAACGCCATTGAGTCCGTGCAAAAGGCTGTCAAGCAAGCCACCGACGTCGCTGAAGCCAACTTCGCTGCCGCCTCCGACAGCGCAGTGAGCGCCGCCAAGACCGTTACCGCCAAGAAGCGTTAATTTGGCAGATGCGCTTGATTGCGCATCCCGCTCCAAAAAGCCTGGTCGTTGACCAGGCTTTTTTTTGCCTGTACGCCTTTACATCTGTGCGGCCAAAGCAGCCCGCAGCTGTGGCAAAGCCTGCTGCATCGCCGACCTGCCCGCTTCAATGGCACGGCGCTTGGCGGTGAAGTCGGCGCTTTTGACACCCGCCAATGCGGGGCGCACCACGACGTCCGCGTCACGCAGCTCAAATGTGTTGATGCTCTTGGCCATGATCGCAAACGTCTGCAGCAAGATTTGCAGGGAGTCGCCCGCAGGGTTGCCTTCCGGAGAGCTCGATATGTCCACGGCAATCACCACGTCCGCACCCATCTGGCGTGCATAACGCACCGGCACGGGCGACACCAGTCCGCCATCCACGTAGTCCCGCCCGCCGATACTGACAGGCTGAAACACCGACGGTACAGCACTGGAAGCCCGCACGGCGGTGCCCGTGCTGCCACGGCGGAACAGCACACCCTGCCCTGTGCCCAGATCGGTCGCCACAATACCCAGCGGACGCGGCATGTTTTCAATCAGTTTGTTGTCCACCAGCCCATTGACATACCGGGCCAGCGCTTCACCACGCAACATACCCCGGCTGAAAATGGGCAGTGTCCAGTCGGTCAGCGCGGCTTCTTCCAAAGACTCCGCCACTTGCTGAAGCTGGGCACCGGTGCGTCCACTCGCATACAGCGAAGCCACCAAACTGCCTGCCGAGGTGCCCACCACCAGATCAGGGCGAATACCCGCCTCTTCCAGCACCTGGATAACACCCACATGGGCAAAACCGCGTGCAGCCCCGCCTCCCAAGGCCAGACCAATTTTGGGGGCGGCCTTGGCAACCACTGGAACTGGGGGTTGAACCGGTGCAGGCGCTGGGGCGGGACCGGAGCTGCACCCCACCATTACCACAGCCAGAACACACACCAGAATGCATGGGAAACATGCAGGGACTTTGTTGCGAACGATTCGCGTTTTCTCTACTATCACGCCGTTTCCACCATTACTCTATCGGGATACCCGCATATGTTGAAAAAATTGAATACCGTGGCGTGCACCCTGCTGCTTGTCGCCGGTGCAGCCTCTGCGCAAGACCAGGTTGTCAACCTGTACTCCGCACGCCATTACGCCACCGACGAAGCGCTGTACAACAACTTCACCAAAACCACGGGTATCAAGGTCAACCGCGTGGACGGAGATGATGCCGGCATTCTGGCCCGTCTCAAGGCAGAAGGTACAGCCTCTCCCGCTGACGTCATTTTGCTGGTGGATGCAGCACGTCTGTACCGTGGTGAGGCAGATGGCTTGTTCCAGCCCACCAAATCGAAGGTGCTGAACGACGCCATCCCTTCCAATCTGCGGGGCAACCCCACGGCCGATGGCGGCATTCCCTGGTTTGGGTTTTCTACCCGTGCACGAGTTATTGCCTATGACAAGGCCAAGGTGAAGGCGGAAGACGTGGACAGCTACGAAAAGCTGGCCGACCCCAAGAACAAAGGCAAGATCTGCATCCGCTCCGGTTCCCACCCCTACAACCTGAGCCTGTTCGGTGCCGTGACAGAACACATGGGTGAAGCCAAGGCCGAGGAATGGCTCAAAGGTGTGGTGGCCAACCTCGCACGCGCCCCCAAAGGCGGCGACACTGACCAGATCCGCGGCATCGCGTCGGGTGAATGCCAGATCGCTGTGACGAACAGCTACTACTTCGCCCGCCTGCTGCGCTCTGACAAGCCGGAAGACCGCACCGTGACCGACCGCGTGGCCGTTGTGTTTCCGAACCAGAACAGCTGGGGTACCCATCTAAACGTGGCGGGTGGTGCTGTCGCCAAAAACGCCAAGAACCAGGCCAATGCGGTGAAGTTCCTGGAATACCTGGCCAGCCCCGAAGCCCAGAACCACTTTGCCAACGGCAACAATGAATGGCCTGTCGCCAAGGGTGTGACCACCGACAACCCGGCGCTCAAGGCGATGACCTCTGGCAACCCCTTCAAGAGCGAGACCATTCCTGTGGGCACCATCGGTGCCAACCAAGGCAAGGTGCAGCAGATGCTGGACCGCGTAGGTTTCAAATAAACACGGAGCACCAAACCTCTCCTCAAAGCCCGGCACATCCGGGCTTTTTTCATTACTGGGTCAAATGCCTCCATAATTTGACGTTTACGTAAACGTCACAACAGGAGATCAGCGTGGAAATTCAAGGCAAGGTATTTATCGTCACCGGTGGTGCGTCAGGCCTGGGTGAGGGCACGGCACGTATGCTGGCGGCCCATGGTGCCCATGTGGTGGTGGCAGACATGCAGCAGGAGCGGGGCGAAACGGTTGCCCGTGAAATTGGTGGCAGCTTCGTCCAATGTGACGTGAGCCAGGAGTCAGATGCCAAGGCCGTGGTTGCCAAGGCTGTCGCACAGGGCAAACTTGTGGGTCTGGTGAACTGCGCTGGTATCGCTCCCGCCGAAAAAACAGTCGGCAAAAATGGGGCCCATGCGCTGTCGATTTTCAGCAAAACCATCACCGTGAATCTCATCGGCAGCTTCAACATGATCCGGCTTGCCGCCGAAGCCATGGCGAAGAACGAACCGGAATCCACCGGCGAGCGTGGCGTGCTGATTTCCACGGCTTCAGTAGCAGCCTATGACGGGCAGATCGGCCAAGCCGCGTATGCGGCATCCAAAGGTGGTGTGGTGGGAATGACGCTGCCCATCGCGCGGGACCTTGCACGCAACGGCATTCGCAACATGACCATCGCCCCTGGAATTTTTGGCACGCCCATGTTGTTCGGCATGCCGCAGGAAGTGCAGGATGCGCTGGCAGCCGGTGTGCCCTTCCCGTCCCGCCTGGGAACCCCGGCAGACTATGCCAAGCTGGCGAAACACATTATCGAAAACGACATGTTGAACGGCGAAGTGATCCGCCTCGACGGCGCCATCCGGCTCGCACCACGTTAAAAATAGGCCTGATGGGCCTTGTGCGCCAAAAGATACTGGACTCCTTCGCTGTGTTGCACTTGTGATGAAAACAACCAGCAGGAGTCCGTCATATGGAGCCACAGCAGCAAAGCAAAAAGCCCTGCAAACCAAAGGTTTGCAGGGCTTTTCTTGTACTGGCGGAGCGGACGGGACTCGAACCCGCGACCCCCGGCGTGACAGGCCGGTATTCTAACCAACTGAACTACCGCTCCAGGTAGACAACGTTTACTCTTTTCAGAGTCAAGTGTTGACGACTTGCGCTTCATTGACAAAAGCCAATTTGGCGACCCTACGGGGATTCGAACCCCGGTAGCCACCGTGAAAGGGTGGTGTCCTAGGCCTCTAGACGATAGGGTCAAAAACCTGGGTGCTGCGTTGTGATCAACGCCTGCAAACTTCTCGAACAGATTTGGTGGAGGTAACCGGGATCGAACCGATGACCTCTTGCATGCCATGCAAGCGCTCTACCAACTGAGCTATACCCCCAAATCCGTCTAACCGATGGCACTTTGTTTTCACTCAGTGTCATCATCTTCCGAGCCTCGAATTATAGACTGGAATTTACGCGTTTTTCAAACGCGCCAATAAAATTTCACGAGAAAGTAATTCGAGCACTGCATCGACCGATGGTGTGTGCGCCGTTCCGACCGCCAGCACACGCACAGGCATGGCCAGTTGCGGCATCTTCAGGCTGTGTTGGGCCAGCACTTCCTTGATGGCGGAGGCGATGGACACCTTGTCCCAGGCAACGGTGGAGAGTTTCTCGACCAGGCTGGCCAACGCAGGCTGGACAGCATCGGTCACATGTTTGGCACGTTCTTCTGCGTTGGGGGTGACGTCGGCATAAAAAACAGCAGCCCAGTCCGCCAGCGCCACAGTGGTGTCACAGCGGTCCTTGAACAGTGCACAAATGCGCGGCAGCCGCTCATCAGAAGTAATGCCACGTTTGGCCAGTTGGGCCTGCACCAGCGCCGCCAATGCATCGTCTGCCATGGCCTTCAGATGCTGTGCATTGACCCAGCGCAATTTGGCTTCGTCAAACTGTGCCGCACTGCGCCCAAGGTGGTCCAGGTTAAACCATTCCAGGAACTGCGCCCGGCTGAAAATTTCATCGTCGCCGTGGGACCAGCCCAGGCGCGCCAGGTAGTTCACCATGGCGTCGGGCAAATAACCTTCGGCGGCGTACTGCGTGACAGGTTTGGCACCGTTACGCTTGCTCATCTTTTCGCCCTGCTCGTTGAGCACGGTGGGCAGGTGGGCATACACAGGCGGGGTCTTGCCCAGCGCTTCAAAGATGTTGATCTGGCGTGGTGTGTTGTTGACGTGGTCGTCCCCCCGGATCACGTGGGTGATGGCCATGTCCATATCATCCACCACGACGCAGAAGTTGTAGGTGGGTGTACCGTCCGGGCGGGCGATCACCAGGTCGTCCAGCTCGTCGTTGCTGATCTCGATGCGGCCCTTGACCTTGTCGTCCCACGCCACCACGCCGCCTTGCGGGTTCTTGAAGCGCAGCACGGGCTGCACACCTTCTGGGATGGCAGGCAAGGTTTTGCCGGGCTCGGGGCGCCAAGTGCCGTCGTAACGGGGTTTTTCTTTGGCCGCCATCTGCTTTTCACGCAGGGCATCCAGGGCTTCCACACTCATGTAGCACGGGTACACATGGCCCGCAGCGCGCAGCTCGGCCAGCACGGCTTTGTAGCGGTCCATGCGCTGCATTTGGTAGAACGGGCCTTCGTCGTGGTCCAGCCCCAACCAAGCCATACCCTCCAGAATCACGTCCACCGCAGCTTGGCTGGAACGCTCGACATCGGTGTCTTCGATGCGCAGGATGAAATCACCGCCCACCGAGCGCGCAAAAGCCCAGGGGTACAGGGCCGAGCGGATGTTGCCCAGGTGGATAAAGCCGGTCGGCGATGGCGCAAAACGTGTGCGGATACGGGAGGTGGTGTCAGTCATGGAAATCTTGAAGTCTTGGTTTTGGCCCCGCGCAAAACCATGCGGAGCCATTAAGGCTAGGCCACCTGGGCGTTCGGCAGCGCCAGCCGCGACGTGTCTTCTTCGCCCAGGTCTTCCTGGCCGATGCGTGCTGCATTGAGGCGCTGGATGTCAGTGGAGTTGATGTCGCCGGTGACGTACACGCCGTCAAAACACGAGGCATCAAAACCTTTGATCTCCGGATTCAGCGAGCCGATGGCCTTCTTCATGCCTTCAACGTCCTGGTAGATCAGCGCGTCACAGCCGATGAGCTGGCGAATTTCCTCGACTGTGCGGTCATAGGCCACCAGCTCAGCGCTGGTGGGCATGTCGATGCCGTACACATTGGGGAAGCGCACCGGTGGCGCAGCACTGGCCAGGTAGACCTTGCGGGCACCCGCGTCGCGTGCCATCTGCACAATTTCCTTCGACGTGGTGCCACGCACGATGGAGTCGTCCACCAGCAGCACGTTGCGGCCCTTGAACTCACTGCCGATCACGTTGAGCTTCTGGCGCACCGACTTTTTGCGTACACCCTGCCCCGGCATGATGAAGGTGCGGCCGACATAACGATTTTTGACAAAACCCTCGCGGTACGGAATACCCAACAGATGTGCGAGCTGGGTGGCGCTGGGGCGGCTGGACTCGGGGATCGGGATCACCACGTCGATGTCGCTCGGTGGCACGGTGGACACCACACGTTTGGCCAGGGCTTCGCCCAGGTTCAGGCGGGCCTGGTACACCGAGATGTTGTCCAGCACCGAATCCGGGCGGGCCAGGTACACAAACTCAAAGATGCAGGGGTTGAGCTGTGCAGCAGCCGCACATTGCTGCGAATGCACCTGGCCTTGCAGGTCGATAAAAACAGCCTCGCCGGGTGCCACGTTGCGTTCAAACTCATGCCCCGTGCCCTCCAGCGCCACCGATTCGCTGGCCACCATCACGGTGCCGTCCTTGCTGCGACCCAGGCACAGCGGGCGGATGCCGAACGGGTCACGGAATGCCAGCACCCCATGGCCCGCGATCATGGCGATCACGGCATAAGAGCCCTTGATGCGCGCATGTACGGCGCGCACCGCGGCAAACACGTCGTCGACCAGCAGCGGCACACCGCGGGTGGATTTTTCGATCTCATGCGCCAGCACGTTGAGCAGCACTTCGGAGTCGCTGTCGGTGTTGGTGTGGCGGTGGTCGGTGGAGAACAGCTCGGCGCGTAATGCGTGGGCATTGGTCAGGTTGCCGTTGTGCACCAGCACGATACCGAAGGGCGCGTTCACATAAAAAGGCTGCGCCTCTTCCTCGCTGTAGGCGTTGCCTGCAGTGGGGTAACGCACCTGGCCCAGCCCGACGTTGCCGGGCAGGGAGCGCATGTTGCGCGTGCGGAACACGTCACGCACCATGCCCTTGGCCTTGTGCATGAAGAACTTGCGCTCCTGCTGGGTCACGATGCCAGCGGCATCCTGCCCCCGATGCTGCAGCAGCAGCAAGGCGTCGTAGATCAGCTGGTTGACAGGGGCGGTGTTAACAACACCAACAATTCCGCACATCGGGCAGTCCTTAATAGGTCGGAGAAGGAAGGTAATTTCTGAACGTTTCGGGCAGCACCGGCTTCAACTGGCCCAGCACATCGGTGGACAGCTTCGCACTGAAGGAATCCTGCCACCAGGCCCCTTCGTGCAGCGATGTCATGTTGACCACCACGGCCACCACCAGCAACAACACCGCACCCCGCAGGACACCGAACACGGCACCCAGCGTGCGGTCCACCGGGCGCAGGCCTATGGCATTGGCCAGGCGCCGCACCAGCGACGCCACAAAACCACCCACAAACGCACCCAGCACAAACAACACCACAAAGGCCACCGCGTACCGCACCTCATCGGAGGCACTGTCCAGCGGCACATGGGCAGCCAGCGCACCGGCAAACATCTGCGCCAAGATGAAGGACACCACCCACCCCAGCACGGACATCACCTCGTACACCAGACCCCGCCAAGCCCCCAGCAGCAAGGATGCCAGCAGCACGGCAACACAGATCCAGTCAAACGCCACCACAGACCCGCCCCAGTTCACAAGGTGAGGATGCTGGCGGGTAAATCCAGCTTTTTGATTTTTTGGGCGGCGCGGTCGGCTTCGGCACGGGTCGCAAACGGGCCCACACGGACACGGGTGCGTTTGCCCTCTTTGGTCTCGGCCACGTGGGTGTAGGTCTTCAGGCCTGCACGCTCCAGCGTGAGCCGCACTTCACGTGCCTTGTCGGTGTCGGCAAAAGCGCCAACCTGCACCACGATACGTGCACCCGCGGCATCTGCGTCGGGGGACTTGCCGTCGAGCAAGGCTTTGGCACGGGCGGCCTCGTCACTCGGTGGTGCGGCCGGTTTGGGTGTTGGTTTGGGCGCGGGCTCTTCCGGCTTGGGTTTCGGTTTGGGCTCGGGTTTGGCCTCGGGCTTGGGTTCAGGCTCGGGTTTTGCTTCTTTTTTAATAGCTGCTTGCGCAGTCACAACGGGCGCTGGAGCCACTTTTTTATCTGATTTATCAGACAAAACGACTTCTTCACCGGCATCCAGGCCAGCCGCGTCGGGCATCCGCGCAGGGGCCTGCGACACCGTGCCCGACACGACGGGGGCGGCCGACGCCAGCGGGGCCGTCTTGTTGCGGTCAGGGATGGTGATGGGAATGTCCACCGCCACCGGGCGCGGCTGGGTGTCGAACAGCAGCGGAAAACCCACCACGCCCACCAGCACCAGCACGGCGGCACCGATCAGGCGGTGGCGTGCACGTTTGCGCATGACTTCGACACTGTCTGGCGGCGCAGAGGCGGCGGACCGGTCGTCGCGGCCCTTCATGCCTGGCAAGCGGAAGTTGAAAAATGCCATGGGTTGCTATGAGGGTGAGGAACTTGGGGAGACTTAAGCGCTGTAAAGGATAAAAACCGCTGCATGAAATGGGCGTGGCCTCACCAGGGCACCCGTGGAACTGGCTCCGCCAGGCCACTGGGTGCGCCCCCTGGAGGGGGAGGCGCCAACGGCGCTTCGGGGGTATTTCACATTATTTGCCAAGGTGTTTGGCATGGAGGCGGGGTAGGCCATCGTGCAGGATGCCCCCCACGGTGTAGAAGGAGCCAAAGACCACGATTCTATCAGCGGGCCCTGCCGCAGCGATGGCGGCCTGCAGCGCCAGCTGGGGACTGGTGAATGCACTGGCACGCACGTCGCGCCGCCCACCTGCCACCATTTGCAGCGCGTTCCATTTGGCAACCAGCTGCGCACCGGTTTCGGCCCGCGCGGTGGGCAGGTCGGTGAAATACCAGCGGTCCACCAGCGGGTCGATACGCGCCAGCATGGGGCCCAGGTCCTTGTCGGCCATGGCTCCAAACACCGCGTGGGTGACGGGGTAAAACCCCATGGCATCGATGTTTTCAGCGAGTGCGGCGACCGAATGCGGGTTGTGCGCCACGTCCAGCACCAACACTGGCTCGCCCGGAATGATCTGAAAGCGGCCGGGCAGCTCCACCAGCGCCAGCCCGTTGCGCACGGCCTGGGCCGTGACCGGCAGCACGGTGCGCAAGGCTTCCAGCGCGGCCAGCACACCCGAGGCGTTCATCAGCTGGTTGGCACCACGCAGCGCCGGGTAGGCCAGGCCGCTGTAACGCCGCCCGCGCCCGGCCCAGCCCCACTGCTGCTTGTCGCCGGAAAAGTTGAAATCCACCCCAAAACGCCAGACATCAGCCCCCAACTCGGCGGCGTGGTCCAGCACACTCTGCGGCGGCACCGGGTCGCTGATGACCACCGGCTTGCCGGGGCGCATGATGCCGGACTTCTCGCGGCCAATACTTTCGCGCGTGGTGCCGAGGTATTCCATGTGGTCCAGGTCGATGCTGGTGATCACGGCGCAGTCGGTATCCACGATGTTGACCGCGTCCAGCCGCCCGCCCAACCCCACTTCGAGGATGGCCACATCCAGCCGGGACAGGGACAGCAGCCGCAGGATGGCCAGCGTGGAGAACTCGAAGTAGGTGAGTGAAATTTCATCACCATTTTCGACCCTGGCGCTCTCCACTGCTGCGAAGTTTGCTACCAAATCTATAGCACTCACACTTTCACCATGGATGCGGCAGCGCTCCTCGAAATGCACCAGGTGCGGCGAGGTGTAAACGCCGGTGCGGTAACCCGCCTGCTGCGCCACCGCCTCCAGCATGGCGCAGGTGGAGCCTTTGCCATTGGTACCCGCCACGGTGATCACCGGGCAGTCAAACTTCAGCTGCAAGCGGTCTGCCACCTTGCGCACCCGCTCCAGGCCCATGTCGATATTGAGGGGGTGCAGGCGCTCGCAATGGGCCAGCCAGCCGTCCAGCGTCTGGGGAAAAGGGGAAGTCGGGGCATTCATAGAGGGCGGAATTGTCGCCCAGCTTGTGATCGGGGATGATTGCCCCCCATGAATACCCCGCCCATTACTGTTTTTGGCATTCCCAACTGCGACACCGTCAAAAAAGCCCGTGCCTGGCTCGATGCAGCCGGGCTGCCCTACCACTTTCACGATTTCAAGAAACACGGTGTCCCGCCCGACCTGCTGGCGCAATGGACTGACGCTGTGGGCTGGGAAAAGCTGCTCAACCGCAAAGGCACGACCTGGCGCACGCTGGACGCAGCCACCCAGGCCAGCGTCACCGATGCAGCATCCGCCCAGGCCGTGATGCAAACACATGCGAGTGTGGTCAAACGCCCGGTAGTGCAGTGGTCGGCAGACAGCAGCAACATCACCGTGGGTTTTGACGCTGCGGCCTGGGCGGCACGCGCTGCCTGACCGCCACAGACTGTTACGTCGGCTTTACCTGGCGGAAAGCCGCCGCAGCGCCCGCTTCGTAAAATGAAGCACGATTCCCCCCGGACGATGAAACACGCCGCGTGAGGTGGGCATGTCTTTACCAGGGCACCCGTGGAACTGGCTCTGCCAGGCCACTGGGTGCGCCCCCTTGAGGGGGAGGCGCCGAAGGCGCTTCGGGGGTGTTTCACATCAAGCGCTGAAAGGGTCAGATCATGAAGAAAATCATTCTTTGCACACTGCTGGCAGGCACCGCCGGGCTGTGCGCCGCCCAGGAAATGGGCAACGTCATCTCCGCCACGCCCATCGTGCAGCAGGTGGGTGTGCCGCGCCAGATCTGCAACAACGAAACCGTCGTGCAGCAGCCGCGTTCCAGCGGCGGCGGCGCCTTGTTGGGTGCGCTGGTGGGTGGCGTGTTGGGCCACACTGTGGGCGGCGGCAGCGGCAAGTCGCTGGCCACCATGGTGGGGGCTTTTGGCGGCGCAGTGGCCGGTGACCAGATTGAAGGCCGCGCCCCCGGTTATGCCCAGAACGTGCAGCACTGCAGCACCCAGACCTACCTCGAAAACCGCACCATGGGTTACACCGTGGTGTATGAATACGCCGGGCGGCAGTACAGCACTCAGACCAGCTACGACCCCGGCCCGCAGATTCCGGTGCAGGTGACGCCTGTGGGCTCCGCCCCCATGGACAACCCGCAGGCTGCAGCCTACGCGCCCACTTATGCCCCCACATACGCCGCCCCGGCCCCGGTGTATGCACCGTCGTACCCCCGGCCGGTGTACATGCAGCCCAGCTATCCGCCGGTAGGGGTGTCTGTGGACCTGGGTTACTCCACAGGGCCCCGCCACTGGCGCTGAGGGCAGGATGCGCCGGAGGGGGTGGGCCAGTCCCCTACAATTCCCGCCCATGGCAACCATCCTCCAACACCTCCCCGTCGGCCAAAAGGTCGGCATCGCATTTTCCGGCGGCCTGGACACCAGCGCAGCGCTCCACTGGATGAAGCTCAAGGGCGCAACGCCCTACGCTTACACCGCCAATCTGGGCCAGCCCGACGAGCCTGATTACGACGAAATCCCCCGCAAAGCGATGGAATACGGTGCCGAAAAGGCCCGCCTGATCGACTGCCGCACGCAGCTGGCGCATGAAGGCATCGCCGCACTGCAGGCCGGTGCCTTCCACGTCAGCACCGCCGGTGTCACCTACTTCAACACCACACCTCTGGGCCGTGCTGTCACGGGCACCATGCTGGTGTCGGCGATGAAGGAAGACGACGTCAACATCTGGGGCGACGGCAGCACCTTCAAGGGCAACGACATCGAGCGTTTTTACCGCTACGGCCTGCTGACCAACCCCTCGCTCAAGATCTACAAGCCCTGGCTCGACCAGCTGTTCATCGACGAACTCGGCGGCCGCGCTGAAATGTCGGCCTTCATGACCCAGCACGGTTTTGGCTACAAGATGAGTGCCGAAAAGGCCTACAGCACCGACAGCAACATGCTGGGTGCCACGCACGAGGCCAAGGACCTGGAGTTTTTGAACAGCGGCATCCGCATCGTGAACCCGATCATGGGTGTTGCGTTCTGGAAGGACGATGTACAGGTGAAGGCGGAAGAAGTGTCCGTGCGCTTCGAGGAAGGCCAGCCCGTCGCCCTGAACGGCGTCGAGTACAGCGACCCCGTGACCCTGATCCTCGAAGCCAACCGCATCGGTGGCCGCCATGGCCTGGGCATGAGTGACCAGATCGAGAACCGCATCATCGAGGCCAAGAGCCGTGGCATCTACGAAGCACCGGGCCTGGCGCTGCTGCACATCGCCTACGAGCGCCTGGTGACCGGCATCCACAACGAAGACACCATCGAGCAGTACCGCATGAACGGCCTGAAGCTGGGCCGCCTGCTGTACCAGGGCCGCTGGTTCGACCCGCAGGCCATCATGCTGCGCGAAACCGCCCAGCGCTGGGTGGCGCGCGCTGTCACCGGCACCGTCACGCTGGAGCTGCGCCGTGGCAACGACTATTCGCTGCTGAACACCGAGTCGCCCAACCTGACCTACCACCCCGAGCGTTTGTCGATGGAAAAGGTGGAAGACGCACCGTTCTCGCCACTGGACCGTATTGGCCAGCTGACGATGCGCAACCTGGACATCGTGGACACCCGCGCCAAGCTGGCCACCTACGCCAATGTGGGCCTGCTGACCACCGGCCCCGGCACGGTACTGCCCCAGCTCAAGGGCAAAGACTGAGCCTTGCAGGCCATCCCCAGGGCCGCAGCGCCCTGGTTTTCACCCGAATCTGTACGAAAACACCCTGACCATGACCACCGAAAAAATCGACAACGTTGCACTCACCACCAAAGCCAATGTCTACTTCGACGGCAAGTGTGTGAGCCATGGCTTCACATTGGCCGACGGCACCAAGAAGAGTGTGGGTGTAGTGCTTCCCGCCACGCTGACCTTCAACACCGGCGCAGCCGAAATCATGGAATGTGTGGCCGGTGCCTGCGAATACCGGCTGGCCGGCACGGACGCCTGGGTGGCATCCAAGGCGGGTGAGTCTTTCAGCGTTCCCGCGAATTCGTCGTTCGACATCCGTGTGACCGAGGCGTACCACTACATCTGCCACTTCGCCTGATTCAGCACCTGCTGCATACAAAAAAAGCCAGTCCGTTACACGGGCTGGCTTTTTCATTTTTGATAGCATGGTACGCACGTGGGCAGGGCGTTAGAGACAATTTTTATCAATCTCCACCCCCACCACCGCACCCTCCTCCACAGCCGCTGCCGCCGTCGCCTGAGGGGGCGTCCCCGCTGCTGGACGACTCACTGCCACCCAGCCCGCCTGCGTCTCCGCTGCCGCTGCTGGAGTCGCCAAAACTGCTACCGCAGTGTGCGCCCGAGCCATCGTGCCGCGCCGTTGCGTCGCAGTCGGGCACGTAGTGGAAGCCGCCCGCAATACCCAGTTTGGTGTCCAGCGCAAACAGCAGCGGCAGACGGCTGGGCTGGCGCGGATCAATACTTTCCTCACGGCAGGCCCAGTACCAGGTGCGGCGCAGGCCGTCGTTGCGCTTGGCATCACGCCCCAGCACCTCTGCAGGTGTGTGGTGCAGCAAGCGGCCAAAGGCAGCATCACACCAGCGCTGGTAGCCCTGGGTGTGCAGGATGAACGCATGCCAGGCGGTGTCCACCACCTTGGACGGCATTCCCACAAACTGCCGCCCGCTGCGCAGGTGCGCCAGAAAGAACTGCCGCAGCCCATGCAGCACCAGATCGCTGTCACGCACACTCAAGTCCGGGCGGACTTCACGGATTTTGGCGGCCAGGAAACGGGGCAACTCGGCCTCGCGGATAAAGCGGCGGCGCAGGCTTTGCTCCCAGGCTTTTAATGCAGCCACCAACAGAAGCACCAGCACCACCGTCAGAATTGCCAGGAAAGGCCAGGTCTGCCAGCGCGACACCATCACCAGCGGCGGCAGCCACAGCAGGCGGCGCAGCCACACCAACGCAAAGATGCGCTGGCGGAAGTTCAGGTGCAACAGGCTCACCTCACACCACCACGGGTTCTGGCTCCAGGCGGATGCCGAAGCGTTCGTACACGCTGGTCTGGATCGCTTTGGCCAAAGTCATCACCTCGCCACCAGTGGCGCAGGTGGCGGGGTCGGCAATACCTTTGTTGACCAGCACCAGTGCCTGCTTTTCGTACACACTGGCGTTTCCCACCGACTTCCCCTTCCAGCCACAGGCGTCGATGAGCCAGCCTGCCGCCAGCTTGATGCTGCCGTCGGCCATGGGGTAGTGCACGATACGCGGCTCGCGGGCAATGATGTCGGCGCATTGCTCTGCGCTCACCGTCGGGTTTTTGAAAAAACTGCCCGCGTTGCCAACCACGGTGGGGTCGGGCAACTTGGCGCGCCGGATCTCGCAGATCCAGTCAAACAGCTGCTGTGCGCTGGGGCTGTCTACCCCCAGCTCTGCCTGTTTCCGCTCGATGTCGGCATACCCCAGCACCGGCTTCCAGGGCCGGGGCAGATGAAACCGCACCCGCGTGATGAGCGCCCGCCCACGCAGGCCGTGGCCGCGCAGCACACCGTCGTCACCTTCGGCAGCCGCATGTTTGAACACCGAGTCCCGGTAGCCAAATGCGCACTGGGCGGCATTCAGCGTGAAGCTCTGGCCGGTGTGTAAGTCCACCGCATCGAGTGAATGGAAGCGGTCTTGTAATTCCACGCCGTAGGCACCGATGTTTTGCACCGGGGAGGCTCCCACTGTGCCGGGAATCAGCGCCAGGCTCTCCAGCCCCGGGAACCCTTGCTGCAGCGTCCACTCCACAAACGCATGCCAATTCTCGCCCGCACCCGCCTCGACAACCCAGGCCTTTGGGGTGGTCTCCACCAGGCGACGGCCCATGATCTCGACCTTCAGCACCAGGGGTTTGACATCTCCGGTGATGACGATGTTGCTGCCCCCGCCCAGCACAAATTTGGGCAATGTCGCAATGGAGGGGGAGGTCATCAGCGCCTGTATATCGGCTTCGCTGCGCACACGCACCAGTTGGTGGGCGCGGGCCACAATACCAAAGGTATTCCAGGGCTGGAGGGGAACATTTTTCTCGACTAACATGGGCAGGATTGTCGCACCCGACACTTTCAAAACCTCTCTGAGACGAATGAACCATGCCTACTTTTGATACCGTTTGTGAAGCCGACCTCGTCAAGGTCAAAAATGCGGTCGAAAACACCTCCAAAGAAATCGGTACCCGCTTTGACTTCAAGGGCACCGCTGCCTCCATCGAACTGAAAGACAAGGACATCACCCTCATTGGGGACGCCGAGTTCCAGCTCGACCAGATCCAGGACGTGCTGCGCAACAAACTCACCAAACAGGAGGTGGACGTGCGTTTCCTCGACATCGGTGACTCCCAGAAAATGGGCGGCGACAAGGTCAAACAGGTCATCAAGGTGCGCAACGGCATCGAGGCCGAGCTGGCCAAGAAGATCCAGCGCCTGGTGAAAGACAGCAAACTCAAGGTGCAAGCGGCCATCCAGGGGGACGCCGTGCGTATCACCGGCGCCAAACGCGACGACCTGCAGGCGGCCATGGCACTGATTCGCAAGGACATTGCCGACATGCCC
Source organism: Burkholderiaceae bacterium (assembly GCA_017997515.1). The sequence goes on from JAGOEY010000001.1 coordinate 30,467, forward strand.
CTGAGCTTCAACAACTTCCGCGACTGATGTTTTTTTTGCGGCTCCCCCCAACAACCATCGCTGCGTTCACCCTGGCGCTGTGTGGGCTGGCGCAGGCACAAAACGTGGTGCTCACCGGTGTGCTGGGCAGCAAGGCACTGTTGGTGGTGGATGGGTCAGCCCCCAAGGCGGTAGGTGCGGGCGAATCACACCTGGGCATCAAGGTGGTGTCCGTTGCGCCCGACCGCGCGGTGGTCGACGCCCAGGGGGCCCGTCACACGCTGGTATTGGGAGAAACACCTTCACGCACAGGCGCGGCAAACCCCGTGGCCCAGGGACGGCGTATTGTGCTGACCGCCGATGGGGGTGGGCACTTCATCGGCCAGGGCAGTGTCAACGGCAAAGTCATGCAGTTTCTGGTGGACACCGGCGCCACCTCGGTCGCCATTGGTGCAGCCGAAGCCGACCGCATGGGCCTCGATTACCGCAGCGGCCAACCCATTGCGCTGCGCACCGCAAACGGAAACGCCCAGGGCTGGCGCATCAAACTCCCGTCGGTGCGGGTGGGTGATGTCGAGCTGCGGGACGTGGATGCCGTCATCACACCCCAGGCCATGCCGTATGTGCTGCTGGGCAACAGCTTTTTGACACAGTTCCAGATGACCCGCCTGAACGACCAGATGGTGCTGGAAAAACGCTTCTGACACCCATGGCACTGCACCACCCTACCCACCTGCCGCAGGCTGTTGACGACGACAGCTACGAAGACTTGTTGAGCCTGTGGTCTGACCTGGAGTCTGGCTTGGCAGTGCTGCTGGGCAACCCGTTCGAGGTGCAGGAATTTGTGCTGAAAGTGCAGCAATACGACCGCTGGATGCAGACCCTGCTGCAGCAGGACACCGATGCATCGCTGTACCTGCTGTTCCAGTTGGCATCCACCTCCACCATGGGGTACAGCACCTCACACGCTTTGGTATGTGCGGCACTCTGCCACATCACCGCCGTTGAACTGGCCCTGCCAGCCAGCGAGCGCATCCACCTCGTGTATGCCGCCATGACAATGAACATTGCCATGACCGCCCTGCAGGATGAATTGGCGCTGCAAAAAGACAGGCCCTCCGCAGAGCAACAGGCCGCCATCCAAACCCACGCCGCTCGCGGACGCCAGATGCTGGAGCAACTGGGCGTACGGGACATGCTGTGGCTGGACACCGTGGCAGCACACCACCTGGACCACAAGGTTTCTGGCACCGACCTCCGGCAACTGCCGCCCGCCACCCGGCTGGCGCACATGCTGCGTACAGTGGATCGTTATGCCGCACTGATCAGCCCCCGGCAGTCGCGCCCCGGCGGCAGTGCGTCCGAATCGGCCAAAACAATTACTGCAGCGCGTGATGAGGTGAGCCAGGCGCTGGTACAGGTGGTGGGACTGACGCCACCCGGCACCTTTGTTCGGCTGGACACGGGTGATATCGCGGTGGTTCTGCGCCGCCGCGAAACAGACAACCAGCCGCTGGTGGCCACTGTGATGGATGCCCATGGCGACCCCATCACCCCGCCCCGCCTGCAACTGGCGCGGAGCACTGGTCCACGCATCAAGGCCGGCCTGGCCCGGTCCGCCGTACCGCTGGACCTGGACCACCGCACGATGGTGCGGCTTGGTATCTTTGCCGCAATGAAATAGGGACACCCCCAGGCTTCGCGGACTGCGTTCCGCTACTCCTTCCCCCTTGCAGGGGGCTCCACCAGCAGCCCGGCGCAGCCGGTTCTGCGGTGTCTGCTGGAAGGGGGCACCGGGCCTGTTTCACAGCCCTTGGCTGTTTATTTTTTGCGGGGTTTGGCGGAAGTGGCTGGGGCTTCTGGTTTCTTCTTGCTGCCCAGGCGCGACTCTTTGCCTTCGATCAGGCGCTGGATGTTTTCGCGGTGCCGCCAGAACAGGAGCATGGCCATCACACTGATGGCGGCCAGGATACGTTTGTCCATGGACCAGGCCACACCGCCAGCCATCAGGTAATAGACAGGCGCAAACAAAGCGGCGGCCAGCGAAGCCAGTGATGAATAGCGAAAAAAGAAGGCAATGATGAGCCAGGTGGCGGCTGTGGCCAGGCCCAGCAACCAGTCAATACCGACCAACACCCCCAAAGCCGTCGCAACACCTTTGCCGCCCTGAAAACGGAAGAACACCGGGTAGAGGTGCCCGAGGAATGCGCCCAGCGCCACCAATGCCACCGTGCCGTCGCCCAGGCCGTAGGGTTCACCAAACCAGCGCACCAGCGCCACTGGCAACCAGCCCTTGGCGGCATCCAGCAGCAAGGTGACGACTGCGGCGGCCTTGCTGCCCGAGCGCAGCACGTTGGTGGCCCCCGGGTTTTTGCTGCCGTAGGTGCGTGGGTCATTCAGCCCCATCACACGGCTCACGATCACCGCAAACGACAGAGAACCTATTAGGTAGGCCGCAATGGCGGCGAGGAGGGGGTATGCGTAATTCAAAATGTCTCCAACTTCATGCAGGGCTGGATTCTGCCAGCCGCGCGGCCCGCTACCGGAATCACATCTCCAGCGCGCACTGCACCGGCTTGGCACCCAGCAACTGCACACAGACCTGCGGGTCCAGCCCGACCAGGTAACCCCGCCGTCCCCCGTTGAGGGTAATGTGGGGCAGCGCGAGAACACTCTCTTCGATATACACCGGCATGGCACGCCGAGTGCCAAAAGGCGAGGTTCCGCCCACCAGGTAACCGCTGTGCCGGTTGGCCACTTCGGGTTTGCAGGGCTCGACCGATTTGGCGCCAATCTGCCGCGCCAGGTTTTTGGTGGAGACGGTGCGGTTGCCGTGCATCAGCACCAGCAGCGGTTTGGCGTCCTGGTCCTGCATCACCAGCGTCTTGACCACGGTGAACGGATCCAGCCCCAGCACCTGGGCGCTGTGCTGCGCGCCGCCGTGCTCCAGGTATTCATACGGGTGCTCGGTGAACGGCACCCCGTGGGCACGCAGCAGCTGCGTGGCCGGGGTTTCGCTGACATGCACCTTCTTGGCCATTGCTATAAAAATCAGAGCGCAGGATCGCGGATATCCCAGCGGATGCGGTCGATTTCGGCCAAAATTTCCGGCGACAGTGTGGTGCCGTAGGCGTCCAGGTCTTCGTCCAGCTGCGCCACCGAGGTGACACCGATGATGGTGCTGGCCACCTGCCATTTGGTGTAGCAAAAAGCCAGCGCCAACTGTGCGGGAGTGAGCCCGTTGTCGCGTGCCAAGGTGTTGTAGCGGCGAGCCGCCTCCAGCGCTTCGGGGCGGCCCCAGCGCTGCTTGCGCACCGATTCGTAGCTGGAAATACGCGCGCCCTGCGGCGCATCCGGCCCGCTGGTGCCACTCTGGTCGTATTTGCCGGTGAGCAGGCCAAAAGCCAGCGGTGAATAGGCCAGCAGCGACACCCCCAGCCGGTGCATGGTCTCATCCAGGCCGTTTTCCAGCGTGCGGCTCACCAGGCAGTACACGTTTTGCACCGTGGCCACACGCGGCAGCCCGTGCTGCTCAGCCAGGCGCACAAACTCATGCACACCGTACGGTGTTTCGTTGGACAAACCGATGTGACGCACCTTGCCGGACTTCACCAGGCTGTCCAAGGCCTTGAGCTGTTCATGGATGGGCGTGGCCGATGTTTCCTTGGCCGGGTCGTAATACATGTTGCCAAAGGCGGGCACATGCCGCTCAGGCCAGTGGATCTGGTACAGGTCGATCACATCGGTCTGCAGGCGGCGCAGGCTGGCTTCACACGAGGCGACGATGTCTGCAGCCGTCATGCCGCTGCCCTCACGCACCCAGGGCATACCCCGCGACGGGCCCGCCACCTTGGTGGCAACGGTGAGTTTTTGCCGAGCGCCCGGGTTCTTGGCGAACCAGTTGCCGATGATGGTTTCGGTGGCACCAAAGGTTTCCTTGCGTGCAGGAACCGCGTACATCTCTGCGGTATCAAGAAAATCGACACCCCGCTCGAGTGAACGGCTCAGGATGGTGTGGGCTGTGGCCTCATTCACCTGTTCGCCAAAGGTCATGGTGCCAAGGCAGATGGGGGTGACGCGCAAATCGCTGTGGCCAAGTTGGACTTTTTGCATGAAAGACTGCATCTCACTGGATAAGCCGGTCGTGCCGGCGGGAAGCCTCCAGTTTACGGGTGTGCGCCATTTCCTGCCGCGGGCTTGTCCTGCACTTGACTGCGGGCGGGGCTGCTCTTTTCTATGATCCAGCCGATGTACCAAGTCCTCCAGCCGTCCCGCAGTGAATATGTGCCTGTGCGCACCCAGTCGTACCACGTGCGGATGTGGGGCACGCCAAGGCCGGGCACCCCACCACTGGTCCTGCTGCATGGCTGGATGGATGTGTCGGCGTCATGGCAGTTTGTGGTGGACGCGTTGGCACAACAACGCCATGTGATCGCCCCGGACTGGCGGGGTTTTGGCCTGACGCAGGGCCCGCGTGTGGACACCTACTGGCTGGCCGACTACCTGGGCGACCTGGACTTTCTGCTCGACCACTATGCGGCAGACACGCCGGTGGACCTGGTGGGGCACAGCATGGGCGGCAACATCGCCATGCTGTATGCGGGTGTGCGGCCCGCGCGTATCCGGCGCCTGGTGAACCTGGAAGGTTTTGGCATGCCAGCCACCCGCCCCACACAGGTGGCGGGCCGGTATGGCAAGTGGATGGACAGCGTCAAATCGCTGCACCGTGGCGACATGGCCCTCAAGGACTACAGCGACGTACAAGGTGTGGCCCGGCGCCTGATGAAGACCAACCCGCGACTCCCCCAGGACAAGGCCGACTGGCTGGCGGGGCACTGGGCACAACCGGTAACGCAGGCGGACGGCAGCACCGCGTGGCACATCCTGGGCGACCCCGCACACAAACTCAACAGCGCCCAGCTGTACCAGGTGGAGGAAACACTGGCGCTCTACCGCTGCATCACGGCCCCCACTTTGGCCGTGGAGGCATCGGATGACAGCCTCCAGCAATGGTGGGGCACAGCCTATACGCTGGCCGACTACCACCAGCGCCTGCAGTCCGTTGCCAACTGCCAGGTAGCCGTGGTGCAGGACGCAGCACACATGCTGCACCACGACCAACCACGGCAAGTGGCACGCATTCTGGAAGATTTTTTACGCTAAGCACTTCATACCAAGCCTCGCAAGGCTTTGTGACCTGTGCCCCATATGCGTGAGAAAATAGCGGGTTATCCCCCAAACCCGAAAGAAAACGCCATGGACGCAGAACAAATCAACCTCATTGGTACCCAACTCTCCGATCTGGGCGCACGGACGGAAGATTTACGGAGGTATCTTTGACTTCGATGCCAAATCCGAAAGACTGAGGACGGTTAACGCGTCCCTCGAAGACCCCAGCGTCTGGAACGACCCCAAGCGGGCCCAGGAACTCGGCAAAGAGAAAAAAGCGCTCGACGGTGTGGTCGTCACGCTGGACATGCTCACGCGTGAAATCTCTGACAACACCGAGCTATATCAGATGTCGAAGGACGAAGGCGACTTCGATGGCCTTGCTTCCATCCAGGCGGACGTTGCCAAGCTGGCCGCCACCGTGGAGCAGCTGGAATTCCGCCGCATGTTCAACAACCCGGCCGACCCCCTGCCCTGCTTCCTGGACATCCAGGCCGGTGCGGGTGGCACGGAAGCCTGCGACTGGGCCAGCATGCTTCTGCGCCAGTACCTCAAGTACGCGGAACGCAAGGGCTTCAAAACCACGATCGAAGACGAAACCGCAGGCGACACCGCAGGCATCAAGGGTGCGACCATCAAGATCGAGGGTGAATACGCCTTTGGCCTGCTGCGCACCGAAACCGGTGTACACCGCCTGGTGCGCAAGTCACCGTTCGACAGCTCGGGTGGACGCCATACCAGTTTTGCCAGCGTGTTTGTGTACCCCGAGGTGGACGACTCGATCGAGATCGAGATCAACCCCTCGGACGTGCGCACCGACACCTTCCGTGCCAGTGGCGCGGGTGGCCAGCACATCAACAAGACCGACTCGGCGGTGCGCCTCACGCACATCCCCACCGGTATCGTGGTGCAGTGCCAAGACGGACGCAGCC